>CAYSYY010000219.1:0-6470 GCA_964435265.1 uncultured Gemmatimonadota bacterium | reverse complement strand
CCCGCGACCCTCAGCTTGGAAGGCTGACGCTCTAGCCAACTGAGCTATTCCCGCTCGCGCCTGGTGGTGGGGGAAGGATTCGAACCTCCGAAGGCGAAAGCCAGCAGATTTACAGTCTGCCCCGGTTGGCCACTTCGGTACCCCACCACGTATGCCGGTATGTCCATTGGAGCCGGCGAAGGGATTCGAACCCCCGACCTGCTGATTACAAATCAGCCGCTCTGACCAGCTGAGCTACGCCGGCCGGCCGAATCTGTTAATGTACCGTCCGGACCAGGAGCGTCAACAGGCGTTTGCCCGCCTGACTCCGCGTTCCCGCTGGTATAGCGCTCGAGGCTCCCCTCCCCCGTCACGACCGGATCGTGTTCGAGTTCGCGGAACCGGTTGACCGCCTCGCCGATGCGCTGCAGGGCGATCGCGATCCGATCGAGATACCGGTTCTGCTCCTCCGGTTCCCGCTTGGACCGCAGCAGCTCCATGTTACCGCTGGCTATCGCGAGGGGATTGTTCACCTCGTGCTGGACGGTATTCACGATCCGCGTGATGGCCTCGTGCTCGGCCTCGAACGCCCGCGCGATCGCCTGTCGCTCCCGCTCCACCAGTAGTCGGCCGGCGCCGACCACGATGACGATGATGGTGCCCATGCCGAAGACCACGTTCAGGGTATCGGCCAGCGGCGGCGCCTGCAGCAGCACGGTCACGGTGACCGCGACCGCGAAGAAGAACCCGAAGACGACGGCCTCGGCGCGGGTGTACCCGAAGCGGACGGTGTAGGCCAGGGCGATCACGGCCAGCAGAGCCCAGAAAGGGCTGTGCATTCCGCCGTTATTGAGGATGAACACCAGCGAGACGATCAGATCGAGCAGGGTGACCACCTGCGCGCATGACCTCAGCCTGAAGCGCCGGTAAGGCGCCAGGACCAGATAGGCGACGGCGTACAGGCAGAAAAAAGCGATCACCGCGAGATGCAGCCCGGGCGGGATGAGCGGCACGATGTGTCCGCTCAGGATCAACCACGAGCCGACCAGCAGCGCCACGCCGGCGCCTCCCACCCGCAGCACCGCGATTTTGCGCTCGGCTTCGAACAGGAAAGCGTAGAAGAAGGGGCCGACCGGTGTCCGGTCGAACGGGCTCCGCTCTCCGCGGGAACGCTTCATCTTCACTCGGTCCGTTGCCGTTTCACTCGACACGTTTCCATCGGGATCCGTCCGGGGTGTCCTCGATGATGAGGCCCGCCGCCCGCAGCCGATCCCGGATACGGTCGGCCTCGGCCCAGTTCCGCTCGGCCCGCGCCGCCTCACGCGCCGCGATCAGATCGCGCAGCTCGTCCGGCAGGGCGGTCTCCTCAGCCTCCGGCTCCCTGAGGACGAGGACGTGATCGATCCTGTTCACGGCCTCGAGCAGGATCCGGGCCGCGTCGGGACCCGCTCCCCGGTCGAGCAGGGCGTTGCTCCCCCGCACGAAATCGAAGAGGGCGGCAAGGGCGCCGGAGATATTCAGATCGTCATCCAGGGCCGCGCTGAAGGAGGCGGTCAGGGTTCCGGCGAGGCTGCCGGCTTCCTCGCGACGGCTCCCGGTGTCCGGACCCGGCCGGGCGGCCCGTTCCGTCCAGAGCCGGACCGCTTCCCGCAGCCGTCCAACCGCCGCGGCCGCGGCCGCGAGCGCCTCGAACGAGAAGGTGAGGGGCTGGCGGTAGTGGGTGGCCAGGAGCAGGTAGCGGATCGCGGTCGGATCGTACCCCCGGTCGAGCAGGTCCGGCAGGGTGTAGCAGTTGCCCAGGCTCTTGCTCATCTTCCGGCCCTCGACGTTCAGATGCGCGTTGTGGAGCCAGAAGCGGGCCAGTTCGGTGCCGGTAGCTCCGCAGGTCTGGGCGATCTCGTTCTCATGATGCGGGAAGAGCAGGTCGATGCCGCCGGTATGGATGTCGAAGGGCAGGCCCAGGTAGTGCGCGCTCATGGCCGAGCACTCCAGGTGCCACCCCGGTCTCCCCGGCCCCCAGGGGCTCTCCCACCAGACGTCGCCGTCCTCGGGCTTGCGGCCCTTCCAGAGCACGAAGTCCCGCGCCTCCTCCTTCTCGTACTCGTCGGCGTCGACCCGGGCTCCCGCCTTCAGACCCGCCAGGTCCACCCCGCTCAGGCGGCCGTAGGCGGGGAACCGGCTCACCGCGTAGTAGACACTCCCCTCCGACTCATAGGTGAGTCCCCGGGCGACCAGTTCCCCGACCAGAGCGAGCATCTGCTCGATGTGTTCGGTGGCCCGCGGGTAGACATCGGCCGGACGCAGTCGGAGGATCTCCCGGTCGGCGAAGAAGGCTTCGGCATAGCGGGCGGTATAGGCGGCCAGGGTCACCCCTTCCTCGCGGGCTCCCCGGATGGTCTTGTCATCCACATCGGTGATGTTCATCACGTGGACGACCTCGTATCCGCTGAACTCGAGGTACCGGACGAGCAGGTCGTTGAAGATGTTGGCCCGCCAGTTACCGATATGGGGATAGTCGTAGATGGTGGGACCGCAGGTGTAGATCCCGACCCGCCCCTCCTCGAGAGGTTCGAAGGTCTCGACCGACCGGCTCAGACTGTTGAAGAACCGCAGGTTCATGGCGGCGGCACCATCATCCCGGCCAGAGAATCCACGACTGCGGCTCCCTCGCGGACCCGCTCGCCGTATTCGCGCGCCGTCTCGCCCACTCCCTCGACCGTATCCAGGACTCCCCCGATCTGCTCCCCCGCCTCGCGGAAGAAACGGTAGCCGCTCCGGAGCTGGGCGGTCAGCTCCTCGGGGAGCAGGGGGGCGACGGCGCCGGCCAGGGCATCCACCGCCGCCGTGACCGGCAGAACCATCCGCACCACGACGGCATGGTCCGTGGTTTCGGCCAGGCGCGGCCAGACGCCGATCAGGGCATAGAGCAGGAGCGCGGCGAAGAGCAGGCCCTTGGCCAGACCAAGGATACCACCCGAGATACGTTCGGCGGTATCGATCTCTCTGGGCAGCAGCGGTTTCTTGAGCAGGCTGAAGGTGAGCGAGACGAGAACGAATCCGAGCACGAAGGCCAGCAGGTAGGGTACCTCCTCCACCACCCCCCAGCGCGATACCAGGGCGGCCACGGGTTTGGCCAGCAGGATTCCTCCGACGAAGGCCGCCGCCAGGCCGGCCACGTTCAGCAGTTCCCGGCGCAGACCCCGGCGCAGCCCGCCGACGACGGCGACGACGAGTACGGCGCCCAGAGCGAGGTTCAGGACAGCATTCACGGCGCCTCCGGGCCGCGCCGCAGGGCCGCTTCGACCAGGCGGCTGCAGAGCTCGGCGAAACTGATCCCGCTCGCCGCCGCGGCCTTGGGGACCAGCGAGGTGCCGGTGAGACCGGGCAGCGTGTTCCCTTCGAGCAGGTAGGGTGTGGCGTCGGGGGCGAGGCGGAAGTCGAGGCGGGAGAAATCGCGGTGCTCCAGCACCCGGAAAGCCGTCAGCGCGTGCGCCTGCAGGGTCCCGGCGACCTCGTCGGGCAGCTCGGCCGGGCAGACATAGCTGCTCATGCCGGTGGTGTACTTGCAGGTGTAGTCGTACACTGCGTGGGAGGGAATGATCTCGATCACCGGCAGGGCCCGGGAATCGAGGACCGCCACCGTCACCTCCCGCCCCGGGATGTACTCCTCGATGAGCACGCGGGGGGAAAAGCTGAAGGCCTCTTCCAGCGCGGCGGGGACCTCTTCGGGGTGCGCGACCAGGGAGAACCCGACGGTGGAGCCGGCGTCCGCCGGCTTGACGACCAGCGGCCAGCCGAGTTCCCGTCCCCAGGCCTGCCGGAGTTCCGGCGGCGCCGGCGCCCCCCGCACCTGGATACGCCCCTCCGGCACCCTGATCCCCTCCCGGCGCACCAGAGTCTTGGTGATCCACTTGTCCATGCTCACGGCACTGCCCAGCGGTCCGGTTCCGGTATACGGCATCCCGGCCATCTCCAGCAGTCCCTGAACCCGGCCGTCCTCCCCCGCTCCACCGTGCAGAGCGATGAAGACCGCCCGCACGTCGCGCAGCGGTCCCGTCGTCAGGGCCCGGATGAGCCGGGCGGCCGGGGGACCGTGTTCCTCCTCCCCCGGCGCCCCGTAGTCATAGGTACACACGTCCCAGCCCGCCTCGACCAGGGCCTGGCTGACGGCGTTCCCCGACGCCAGCGAGACCTCACGTTCGGGCGAGATGCCGCCGAGCAGCACGCCGACGCAGACCGCCCGGCTCATGCTTTCCCTCCTTCCGGATCCTGCTCCGCCGCGACCGGCTCGAGCAGGGCCACGGCGTGGGCCGCGATCGCCTCCTGCGAGCCGAGCGGCCCTATACCCTCGTGGGTGGTCGCCTTGATCGATACCGCTCCCTCCCCGCACTGCAGCAACCGGGCCATCGAGCGGCGCATCTCGGCGATCCGCGGGGCCAGGCGCGGCCGTTCGGCGATCACGGTCACATCGACGTTGTTAAGGCGGTACCCGGCCCGGGTGACCTCACCCATGATCAGCGTCAGCAGGCGTCGGGAGTCGGCGTTCTTCCAGCGGGAGTCGGTATCGGGGAAGTACCGTCCGATGTCCCCCAGGGCCAGCGCCCCCAGCAGGGCATCGATGACGGCGTGGATCAACACATCGGCATCGGAATGACCGGTGAGCCCGAAGGGCGAATCATCGATCCGCACCCCCCCCAGCACCAGCGGCCGGTCGGCATCGGTGCGGTGGATGTCGAACCCGTAGCCGATCCTCATCCCATCCGTCCTTCCCCGGCCAGGAGCCGCGCCGCCATGGCCAGGTCGGCCGGATCCGTGATCTTCAGGTTCATCTCCTCCCCGGCCACCAGGGCGACCTGATGACCGAGCGCCGCCACCAGCTGGGCGTCATCGCTGGCCTCCGCTTCACCCGCCGACTCATGCGCCGCTATGAGAAGTCCGGCCCGGAAGATCTGCGGTGTCTGGACCCGGCGCAGGGCGGTGCGGTCGACCGTCCCCGCCCAGGTATCCCCCACCCCCGCCCGCACCAGGGTATCGGTCACTCCGATCACCGGGACCGCCGCGCCGGTTCCCCGGGCGGCCGCGAGACATCGGGTCAGCAGGGCGATACTCAGCAGCGGCCGGGCGCCGTCGTGAACGGCCACCAGATCGTCTCCGGCTGCCGCGCCGGCGGCAGCCGCCAGGCCGGCCCGAACCGAATCCTGACGCCGCTCGCCGCCGGGCACGACCGCCGCCACCTTTCCGAAGCCGAATTCCTCACCCAGCCGCCGGCTCCAGCCCTCGACCCGAGCGGCGGGGAGCACCACGATGATCTCACCCACGTCGGGATGAGCCTCGAAGGGCAGCAGCGCCCAGGTGAAGAGCGGTCGCCCCTCCAGCTCGAGGAACTGTTTCGAATCCTCACCGCCCATCCGGCGCCCTTCCCCCGCCGCCACGATGATCGCAGTCACCCGGGCGTTCATACCGGCTCCCCCGTTGCCCCTGGATCCGTCGCTCCGGTATCCTTCGTTCCGGATTCCGCCGTCCCGGGATCCGTTCCCCCGGGTGCCGTCGATCCCTCACCGGTCTCCGTGTCATCCCCGTCAGCGCCGCCCGCAGCGAAGAGATCGTTCTGCCACTCCGGAGCCTGCGCCGCAGCCGGCGGAGTGCGGCCGAAGTGCCGCCAGGCCTGGGCGGTGACGACCCGTCCGCGCGAGGTGCGGTGCATGAATCCCTGCTGGATGAGGTAAGGCTCGTGCACCACTTCCAGGGTCTCGGCTTCCTCACCGACGGCCACTGCCAGGCTCCCCAACCCGACCGGTCCGCCGTCGAAGCGCTCGATCAGGGTGAGCAGGAGACGCCGGTCCATCTCGTCGAGCCCCTCATCGTCCACCCCCAGCAGACGCAGTGTCTCGTCGGCAATCTCGCGGGTGATGACGCCGTCGGCCCGGACCTGCGCGACGTCCCGCGCCCTCCTGAGCAGACGGTTGGCGATGCGCGGGGTTCCCCGGCTCCGTCGGGCGATCTCCACACCGCCCTCGGGATCCAGCGTGGTCTCCAGCACCCGGGCGGAACGGGTGAGGATGGTGGCCAGCTCCTCGGGGGAGTAGAAATCGAGCCGGATGGTGAGACCGAAGCGGGCCCTCAGGGCCCCGGTGAGCAGGCCGGCCCGGGTGGTGGCGCCGATCAGGGTGAACCTTTCGAGGTTGAGCTTGACCGACCGGGCTCCCGGCCCCCGGTCGATCATGATGTCGAGGTGGTAGTCCTCCATGGCCGAGTAGAGGTACTCCTCCACCACCGGGCTGAGCCGGTGCACCTCGTCGATGAAGAGAACGTCCCCCCGCTTGATCCCGGTGAGCAGGCCGGCCAGATCACCGGGGCGCTCCAGGACCGGTCCCGAGGTGGAGATACGCTCCGCCCCCATCTCGTGGGCCACGATGTGCGCCAGGGTGGTCTTGCCCAGTCCGGGGTGACCGAAGAGAAGCAGGTGATCGAGAGGTTCGCCCCTCCGGCGG
>CAYSYY010000218.1:0-6505 GCA_964435265.1 uncultured Gemmatimonadota bacterium | reverse complement strand
GGGCTTTCTGCTGGCCTTCAACCACGCCGGGACCAGAGTCTGGGAGTACGAGGAAGAGGGGGATACATGGACGTCGGGCTCGCCAGCCATCGGTCCCGACGGCACCCTCTACCTGGGGACGACCCGCGGCCGCCTGGTCGCGATCAGGACCGGATCGAGTGGACCGGACATGACCGCCCCCTGGTACCGGTTCCGGGGTAGCAACTCCAACAGCGGTCGTGTCCCCTGGTAAGGCGGCCGCAATAGACTCCTGTGATCATCACGCTAGGCGGGACGGCACGCCTGCATGTAGCGGCCGGGGGTGTACCCGTAGAACTGCCTGAAGCGGTGGGTGAAGTGGCTCTGGTCGATGAACCCGCAGGCAGTCGCGGTACCGGCCAGCGGATGCCCGGCCCGCAGCAGCTCCCGGGCCCATTCGAGGCGGGTCTGGGTGAGGTAGACATGCGGTGTCACCCCCGTCTCGGTCTGGAAGATGCGGATCAGGTAGAACCGGCTCAAGCCCGCCGCCGCGGCGATATCCGCCAGCTCGATCGCGTCCGCGTACCGGTTCCGGATGAAGCGCACCGCCCGGCGCACTCCCGGGTGTTCGGGGATGTCGGCCCGGGGCGGAACGTATTCCGCGACGTGAGCCTCCAGCAGTGTTTCGAGACTCTCGCGCAGCCCGGTGCGTAGCGGGCCGGCCTCGGGCTGGTCTTCGAGCCGCCGGTGCAGCTCCCACAGCCGTCCGGCCAGGTCGGGGTCGTCGATGACAGGGGTCTCGAAGCGGGGCAGCCCGCCCCCATTCCCGGTCACCCGGCGGGCCAGCCGCCGGAGCATCGGAACCGGCAGGGCGTACTCGCGCAGGGTGCAGCCCCGGGCATCGGCGGGACCGCCCTCGTGGACTTCACCGCAGTTCACCACGTTGATCTGCCCCTTCCCGGCGGTGACGGGACCGCCCCCCTGGTTCGCCTGCCAGGCCCCGTCGCCGATAACCGTCACGGTCAGGTGGGAGTGACTGTGGGGCAGGAAGTACTGGTCGCGGAAACGGGCGTGCATGAGCTGCACTCCCGGGATCGTGGCGGGAACGGTGAGCTGAACGAACTCCGGATTGGCCAGAACCATACCCCCAGGCTGGGCTCTGAGGAAGGAGCCGGCAATCGGGAGGGGATGAGAGCTACGGTGGTGACACGGAGGAAATCGGGGTGGGATGAAGGGGTCGCGGAAGAGTGGGGGCGGACGGCCGCAGGATCAGGTTCCCGCGAGGTCAGGTGCCCGCATGGTCAGGGTTCCGCCGCGGTCGTCCGGAAAGGGAGGCGGAGTTTGACCGCCGTGCCGGAGGTCCCGGCCGGATCGGCCGGACCGATGATGAGCTCGCTGCGGCCGGGATAGAGCTGCCCCAGGATCGCCCGCAGCCGTTTCAAGCCGGTGCCCGACCCCGACGGCACCGGTTCCGGCGGCATCCCCGGCCCGGTATCCGTAACCCGGATCTGCAGGACATCGCCGATCCGGATGGCGTCCACGGTCACGGTCACGGGACGGGAGACCGGCTCGACTCCATGACGCACGGCGTTCTCTACCAGCGGCTGGATCAGGAATCCCGGTACGAGTGCCCCCGTCGTCGAAGCCGCGGCGTTCACCTCGAAGCTCAGACGGTCCTCGAAGCGCACCGCCGCCAGGGCGAGGTATTCCCGAACGAAAGCGAGCTCTTCTTCCAGCGGCACTTCGGTCCGCCCGGCGTCGGTGAACGCCCGGCGGAGCAGGGCGCTCAGACGGGTCATGACGGTGTCGGCCCGCTCCGGATCCTCGTGGATCAGCTCGGTGGCAACGTTGATGGTGTTGAAGAGGAAGTGCGGGTGGAGATGGGAGCGCAGGGCGTCCAGCCGGGCTTCGGCCAGCTGGGTTTCGAGGAGGGCCGAGCGGAGCTGCAGCTCGCGGTAGAGCTGGGCGTACCGCCAGGCGTGGGCGACCGCCACCAGGGCCGCATAGCTGAACATGTTGATGAAGAGCTCGGCGATGAACACCGTGCCGAAAGAGCCCGGAGCATACGCGATGAGCAGAGGGTAGAGCACCAGATCCACGGCCACGTCGAGAGCCGAGAGCGCCAGAGCCGCGACCAGGTGTACGGCCAGCCCCCCGGGCCAGGTTCGGCGGGTGAGCCCGATGCGATCCGAGAGCCGGAAGACGGCCGGGGTGAAGAGGGCCCAGAGCCAGACACTGATCATGGGAACCCAGAAGCTCAGCCGCCAGTCGATAGCCTCCCCCCGGTTGAGGGCGCCGGAGATGGGGCGGACGGCTGAGAGCAGACCGACGAGGGTCCACCCCACCACGATCGCCAGAATCACCGGGAGCCATCGGCCGGGGCCGCCCCGGACTCCGGATGCCTCCCGGCTTCCGGAAGCGTCTCGGCGTCCGGAGGTGACCCGATGCCCGGGAGCGTCCCGGTGTTCAGTCGCGGGCGCGCTCACAGATCACCTCCGATCCGGTCGAAGAGCCGGGCCCGGTAGCCACGGCTCAGGACCAGTTCGGTACCGCCGGTGAGTTCGACCGTCCAGGCTCCCCCGGAGCGGGGCCGCAGCCGTTCGATGCGGTCGACCCGGACGATGGTGGAGCGGTGGATCCGGATGAAGCGATCGGGATCGAGCAGCCGCTCCAGCTCGTCCATCCCCCGCCGCACCGTATGGGTGCGCCGCCCGGCGTGGACCTGTACGTAGTTTCCGGCCGCCGCGATCCAGTCGATCTCGTCGGTGGCGATGAAGTGCGCCTCGGAGCCGTCCTTGACCAGCAGGTGCTCGGGATACCGGGAAGGCCCGCCGGCCAGGCTGTCGCGCAGGGCCGACTGCCCGGACCGCAGATCGTCGAGGGCGGTCGCGATCCGGGCCAGCCGCTGGTCGGGTGCGGTCTCGGCGAGGGTGCGGCGGACCCGCTCCAGGGTGTCGTGCAGGCGGGGAGCGTCGACCGGTTTGAGCAGGTAGTCAAGAGCCCGGACCTCGAAGGCGCGGACGGCGTACTCCTCGTACGCGGTGACAAAGACGATCCAGGGGATCGCATCGCCCATGGCTTCGAGGGCCGTGAACCCGTCAAGGTGGGGCATGCGCACGTCGAGGAAGAGCACGTCGGGAGCGAGGCCGGGCACCGCCTTCGCGGCTTCACGGCCGTCACCGAATTCCCCGACGATCTCGATCCCGCCCTCGGCCTCGAGCAGCCGCCTGAGCCGCCGGCGGGCCAGCGGTTCGTCATCCACGATCGCGACACATACGGGCTCCATGGTCTCCGGTTCACCCTCCCTGGCTGGCCCGGTGCAGGCCGCACCCGGCATGATCCGGCCCGGATGGCAGGATGTATTGAGCAATTTTCTGATAGTGTTACTCTCTGAAACTCCCTTTTGCCACCGAATCCGAAACCGGCTACCATCCCCCGGCGCGAGCGAATCGAGGAATGTGTGCGAGGAGGAGCCTGTGGAGACGTATCCCAAGACCATCGAACTCGAGGACGGCACCACGATCTCTCTGGAGATCATGACCGACGACGATCTGCCCGATCTCATCGCCTTCTTCCAGTCCCTGCCCGAGGAGGACCGGCTCTACCTGAGGTCGGATACGACCGATCCAGAGAACGTCCGGCGGCGTTTCGGCAAGCCCGACTACGACCGTATGTTCCCCCTGCTGGCCCGGGCGGGGGGTAAGATCATCGGCATCGCCACCATCTGGCGGGCTTCCTTCGGATGGACGCGGGACCTCGGGGAGGTGCGGATCTGCATCGGGCGTGATTACCAGCAGCGCGGGCTGGCCACCAAACTCACCCGGGAGCTCTTCTTCCAGGCCCTGAAGCTGAAGCTGTACAAGCTGCAGGCCGAACTCATGGACACCCAGAAATCGGCCATCGCTGCGTTCGAACGCATGGGCTTCCGCCTCGAAGCCACCCTGCGCAAGCAGGTGACCGATATCAAAGGCCTGCGGCGCGACCTGGTCATCATGACCCTGGATGTCGAGGACCTCTGGAACCTGGTCGAAGACCATGTCCAGACGGCCGACTTCCGGATGCACTGAGAGCACCGTTTCGTACATGCAGTAACGTATCGAGAGCGCTGAGGCGTCCGGCCGCCGGCAACGCCCCGTTTGCGGAATGGGTGAAAACGTCCGCGGTTATTTTTGACACCGGGTGAAAATATCAGCGATCGGAGGACGGTGTTCAGGGCCGCTTGGGCAGTTTCTTGAACTGTTTGACGAGGCGGGCGATCCGCTTCTCCTCCTCCTCGCGCCGCAGGGGATCCCGCCGGCGGTCCTGGAAAGCGATCTCCTTCTGCAGCTTGCGGTAGCTCTCCAGCCGCTCCGGCGGCAGGGTGCCGGCTTCGACGGCCGCCAGGACGGCGCAGCCCGGTTCGCTCTCATGCCGGCAGTCGCGGAACCGGCACCCGGCGGCCAGAGCCTCGATCTCGGCGAATGGAGCCTCCAGAGCGTCCTCGTCGGCCCAGAGCTGGACCTCCCGCAGCCCCGGCGTGTCGATCAGCAGGCCGGCGCCGGGCACCGGGATGAGTTCGCGGACCGAGGTGATGTGGCGTCCCCGGCCGTCGCGTGATCGGACCGCGCCGGTGACCTGCCGTTCCTCTCCCAGGAGCCGGTTGATGAGGGTGGACTTGCCCACCCCGGAGGAACCGATCAGGGCCCCGGTTCGGCCCGGGGGCAGGGCGGCCCGCAGCGCCTCCACGCCCTCCCCGGAGACGGCGCTCATGACCAGGATCTCCACCTCCGGGGCGATGGCGCGGACCGCTTCCCGCTGCGCCGGCAGGTCCCCGGCCAGATCGGCCTTGTTCAGGACCAGGACCGGTTCGACGCCGCCGGCCGCGGCCAGCAGCAGGTAGCGCTCCAGCCGCCGCAGGTTGAAATCCCGGTCCAGGCCCGAAACCACGAAGACACGGTCCAGATTGGCGGCCAGGACCTGCTCGGCGGTGCGCTCGCCGGCCGCCTGGCGGGAGAAGTGGGTGCGGCGCGGCAGCAGTTCGTGGATCGAGGCGGTGCCTCCGCCGGGCGGGACACGCGCGGCGACCCAGTCGCCCACCACCGGCCGGTCGGCGGCCGAGCTGGCGTGGTGGTGGAGCCGCCCGGTGAGCTCACCGAAGACGGCCCCGGAGGCCGTCAAGAGGCCGTAGCCGGTGCGGTGCTGAGCCGCTACCCGGGCAGGCTCGAGATCCTCGGCGGCCAGCGGCGCGAACGCCTCCGCGAACCCGGCGTCCCAGCCGAGCGCGGTGAGCGATTCCGGTTCAGAAATCTCTGAGTTCATGATCGGTACTCGACTGGATTCACAGTATCCCTCTGTAATCCTCTGTGTTCCTCTTCGGGAGCACGTCATCGAACATCAATATACAGTGATTCGGCCCACCGAACGACAACCGGCCCCGCGGGCGCTCTCCACGGGGCCGGCTGCACTCGGGTGGGCGGCGGCCAGTGGAGGCCGCCGGACGGTCGTCAAGCCGTCTTCTCCTCGGTTTCGATAATATCGAATCGCTGCAGGCATTCCGGCTTGAAGCGCTGCCGTTCAAAACCGAGATCCTCATAATCGATGCCCTGGGCCAAAGCCAGCAGCTGGAAGTAGTAAATCGGGGGAGTGTGAAAGTCCTCCTCGAAGCGTTTGGCGACTTTGAGCTGCCCGTAATCGAACTGGCTGAAACAGGTCGGGCAGATCAGGCAGAGGATTTCGGCGTTCTCGTCACGCACCGTCGTGAGCAGGTCGCGCATCATGTTGTCGGGCAGATCGTCATTCAACTGGCAGGCTTTGCCGCAGCAGAGGTACCACTTGCGGTGCCTTACCGGATCGGCTCCCAGCGCCCTGACCAGCTCCTCGAGCATCTGTGGGTCGTTGGGGTCGTCCACGTTCATGATCTTGCTGGGTTTGAGCAGGTGGCAGCCGTAGTGGATGGCGACCTTGAGCCCGTCGAGCGGGCGCACGACCGTTTCCCGGATAGCCTCGTATCCGACCACATCACGTACCAGGGTGGCGATATGCCTGACCCGGCTGGTGCCCTTCCACTCTTTGCCGATCTTGGCCAGCCGCGCGTTGACCTTGTCCCTGATGTCGGGATGATCGTGCATCAGGTGCCAGGTTTCGGACAGGGTGGCGGTACAGCCCGAACAGTTGGTGAAGACATCCACACCCTGTTCCTCGGCCAGGCAGAGGTTGCGGGCGGCCACCGAGAGCCAGGCCACTTTGTCTTTGGATTTGAAGTAAATCGGGTCGGGACAGCACGAAGTGCCCTCCAGGTCCACGATCTCGATGCCCAGTTTCGGCAGGGTCTTCCGGATAGCGAACTCCATGGCGGGGTAGCGGGCGGGCACCAGGCAGCCGGGAAAGAAGGCGAAGCGTTCCATTACTCCGCTCCTTTCTCAGCCGGATCGAGCAGGATCTTGATCTCATCCATCGGGACGGGTTCGAGGGGAGGCAGACCGAACCGCTCACGCTGCTTGTCGATGGCCGGGTTCATCGGCACCGTGCGCCCGGTGGTCTCGAAGGTTCTGATCACCTTCTCGACCCC
>CAYSYY010000217.1:0-6511 GCA_964435265.1 uncultured Gemmatimonadota bacterium | reverse complement strand
AACAGGCCGGGAGAGGGAGATTGGCTGCGGGGCAGGGATTCGAACCCCGATTCCACGGTCCAGAGCCGCGTGTCCTGCCGTTGGACGACCCCGCATTACGGAGGACTATCGATACCGCCAGCGGCCCGAGGCCGCAACACAAGACATAGTAAAGTAAATGCGCAGCGGTCCGTGTCAATCCCTCTGGGGTGAAACGGTTCCGGACACTACTCCTCTGTTCCCACCCGCTCCCGCAGCCAGGCGATCGCCCGCTGCAGGCGCGCCGCCGTCTCATCGCCGCCCAGCAGCTCGATCAGTTCGAACAGGCCGGGGCCGTAGTGACGGCCGGTCAGGGCGACCCGGACCGGGTGGATATAGGTGCCCGCTCCGACTTCCTCGGCCGCGGCCAGACCCCGGATCGCACCCTCGATCCCGTCGTGGGTCCAGGCGGCGAGTCCGGCCAGGGCGGCGGCGGTTTTCTCCAGGCGGGGGATCACCTCGGCCGGATTCTTCCAGCGTTTGGCCACCGATTCCTTTTCGTACTCCTCCGGGGCGATGAAGAAGAAGCGCCCCGCCGCGGCGAACTCCGCGGCCAGGCGGACCCGTTCTTTGAGCAGGTCCACCACCCGGGTCAGGAAGGCTTCATCGTACCCGGTCAGATCGATACCGGCTTCTTCGAAGGCGCTGCGGGCGACGGCCACCAGCTCGGCGGAGGGGAGCAGGTTGAGGTACTGGCCGTTGAGCCATCCCAGTTTGGTCTCGTCGAAAACGGACGGTTTGCGGTTGAGGCCGTCGAGATCGAACCGCCGGACGAGTTCGTCTCGCCGCATGAACTCGGTGTCGTCCTTCGGCGACCAGCCCAGCAGGCTCAGGAAGTTGACCACCGCCTCGGGCAGGTAACCCTTCTCGCGGTACTCCCCGACCGAGGTGGCACCATGACGCTTGGAGAGACGGCTCTTGTCGGGACCGAGGATGAGCGGCAGATGGACGAATTCCGGTACCGGGTGGTCGAGCGCCCGGTAGAGCAGAATCTGCTTGGGTACGTTGTTCAGGTGGTCGTCGCCGCGGATGACGTGGGTGATCTCGAGCCAGGCGTCGTCGACCACGCAGGCGAGCTGGTAGGTGGGCTGGCCGTCGGAGCGCAGCAGCACGAAGTCCTCGATCTGCTCCCCGGCGTAGCTGACGAAATCCTTGATGCGGTCGTGGAAGTCGATCGTTTCGTCCTTCGGGACCGCGAACCGGACCGCGAAAGGCTCCCCCGCCCCGGCCCGGCGCTCCGATTCCTGCCGGGTGAGGAGCCGGCAGCGGCCGTCGTAGGTCCACGATTCGCCCTTCCCGCGGGCCGCGAGCCGTTCGGCTTCGAGCACCTCGGGATCGCAGAAACAGCGGTAGGCGTGCCCGGAACCGAGAAGTCGCTCGGCCGCCTCCCGGTAGGCGCCGAGCCGCTCGCTCTGGAACAGCGGTCCCTCGTCCCAGTCCAGTCCGAGCCAGGTGAGCCCGTCGGTGATGGCCCGGACCATCTCCTCGGTCGAGCGCTCGACGTCGGTGTCCGCGATGCGCAGGATGAAGACGCCGCCCTCGTGGCGGGCGAAGAGCCAGTTGAACAGGGCCGTACGCGCCCCGCCTACATGCAGGTAACCGGTCGGGCTGGGAGCGAATCGGACGCGCGGTTTTTCGCTCATCGGGGCCTCGCCGGTGGACAGGCGTGGAGGTAAAGAGAATGCATGAATCTCTGGCGGAGAGGGTGGGATTCGAACCCACGGTAGGGTTTTAGCCTACACTCGCTTAGCAGGCGAGTGCCTTCAGCCAGCTCGGCCACCTCTCCGCAATCCAGATTGTTTCAAACTCTTCAGAAGATAGCGGAAATGCCGGCTTTGACAAGGTAGAGACCGAGGTCGTTCCCTGAAAAGGTTTCTCCCCAGACAGCATCTCGAAGACCACACAACCGAGGCTGTACACATCGCACCGGGCATCGAGATCCCGTTCGCCGGTGGCCTGTTCGGGACTCACGTAGGCCGGCGTCCCCGCCGAGATATCGATCTCCCGCCGCGGCCCCCACTCGAACACCTCGGTGTGGATGATTCGCGATATACCGAAATCGGTTACGTAGGCATGGTTCTCCGCCAGCAGGATGTATTCGGGCTTCACATCGCAGTGCACCAGCTGCCGATCGTGGGCGTAGGTGAGGGCGTCCGAGACACCCCTGACAATTTGCAGGGTATCCTCGAGGCTGAGTCGCCGGTCCCGGTTGAGGCGATCTCTCAGTGAACCGCCTCGGATGTACGGCATGACAGAGAAGGGATGACCGGCGGCCTCGCCGGAGTCGTAGAGCGGCAGGATGTGGGGGTGTTCAAAGCGGGCGGTATAGCGGATCTCCTGCAGGAACCGGTCGACGCCAATACCGCTCACCGCTTCGGTCGAAACGACTTTGACCGCGACGAGCCGACCGTGCTTGACATCACTGGCCAGGTAGACGGTTCCCATGCCACCGTGGCCGAGTTCCGTCTCGAGCAGGTAGTGATCGGCCAGGGCCGACTGGAAATCCACGTCGGCACCACTTTTCGCTTCGTATGAGAAGAGTCCCTCGAAAGGAACACCCAGCTTCTCCAGAAGGAGATCACGCGTTTTCTTCGACGGGTACGGGTGCTTGCCGTTGACGATCCCCGACCAGTGCCCCCGGGAAAGGCCGAGCCTGATGGCCCAGTGATTCTGGCTCAGCCGGCTCTCCGCCAGCAGCTCGAGAAGGCGTGTATGGTCGAGTCGGATTCTCATGACCCATCCCCTCGGGATTCTACCGCGAGATACGCGAGGGTCGAGGAGAAGTTACGGGGGTCGGATAAAAGGTGTTCCAACAAGTTCCAGAAACCCGCCCCCGCCCGCCGCCGGTCGATGCGGGATGGGCGAATCGTCGGGAAATCCGGGTTTCCTCTCCCGGCCCCCGGTTACCGGCTGCCGGATTCCCCTTCATCCACGAAGTACTGCTCGCCGCCTTTCAGCCAGGTGCGCTGGTGTCCGCCGCTGCCCCGGATGAAGCGGTAGGTGCGCGGCAGGGTGCGCAGCAGCTCCGGATCGCCCAGTTCCCGGAAGAGCGGGCTTGAGGGATCGAAGCGGTTGAAGGTGTAGATGCCGTCCACTCCCGCCTCCCAGGCCCGCAGCGCCTCGCCGCGCCAGAGCTCGAGGTCGGCCTCATCTTCCGGATTGCTCGGGTCCACCAGGCGCGAGGCCGAGAGGCAGGCATAGGCGTGGACACCGTAGCGCCGGCCCAGGGCCGCCCAGTTCTCCCACGGTTCGAGATGGATGTAGCCGCTGCCGATCAGAAGATCGACGAGCCCGTCCTCGAGCCAGCGCACCAGGTCGAGCCCGATCCCCCGGGCGAAGGGGATGCTGTCGGGCACGCGCACCGCGATGAGGATGGCCCGGCGGCGTTTGGCCGCCACCACGTCGACCATCCCCCGCACCCGCGCCAGCAGCTCAGTCATCAGGTCGCACTGCTCCCGGGGCACGGGATCGCCGGTCATGGCCGGCTTGAAGTAGACCGGGTGACGGAAAAAATCCAGCTCGATACCGTCGACATCGTAGCGCGTGACCACATCGAGGAGGATACGGAAGACCTTCTCCCGCACTTCCGGCCGGCCGTAGTCGAGCGCCGACCAGCGCCCCCCGCCGTACGGGAAGCTCGTCCGTTCCGGCGCCATCATCAGCTCGGGGTGCGCCCGCTTCCACTCCGCCATCAGCATGGCGTAGGCGGGGCTGGAATCGTGGGTGTCGTTCATGCGCATCGACCAGAAGACCTCGAGACCGTTCGCGCGGCAGAAGTCGATCATGATCTGCAGGGCATCGCGCCCCTGCGCGATCAGCTCGTCGGCCCAGGTGCGCTCATCGTTCGGCGATTCGATCCGCAGCTCGGTCTCGGTGCTCTGGTGGGTGTAGGAGTTGAAGACCCCGGTGCAGTAGAAGATGGCATCGACCTGGGAACCGATCAGGGGCGTGGTGCGCCGGGCCAGCAGCGCCTCGGCCGTGTGGGCCTCACCTTCGATATCACCGCGGCAGTCATTGCCGTCGTTGTTCATGATGATACGCCGGGGGCGCGCGGCGGCCTCGCGCCGGGCGGTCGCCAGATCGAAAGCGGCGGTCTCGGTATCCTCCCGGGACGAACAGGAGAACAGTGCCGACAGCAGCAGTACCGGCAGCAGGAGTGCCGGGAGCAGCAGCGCTCCGGAGAGAACCGCCCGGCCGAAAGGGAAGGTGGTACGACCGGTCGGCATGACAGTACGGCCGGACGGAGAGCGGAATATCTTCACGGTACGGCTCCTCTCGACATATTCCCTGGCAGGCGCGATCCCTGCATGATTCCTGCTGGAGGGTATGGTCAGCCTACCCCACTTCCCGCCACCGGTCTACCGAGGGGATATCTCCGGTCTTCCGCTGCTCGCAGCGAAGATCACCTGCTCCCGGTCGGGGTATAGACGATTGTATGGCCCGGATGCCACTCGCCATCGACCAGACTGAAGAGCCGGTTCGTGATTTTCGGCCCGTCCTCGAAGAGGAAATGAACCCGGATGGCCGAGGTTGTGCCGTCGGGCTGGATCTGATCGCCCGTCTGTACGAACGCCCCGTCCTCGAATCCGATCCGCCCCCGACCCACATAACCGTTATTGGTGAGTCCCAGGTAGAGGACGGCATCGGTGGTGTGGTCGTAGTAGAAGATGCTCTCCGCTTCAAAGTCCAATTCGGGGATTGTCCGCCTCTCCCTGATCGCCTGGCCGTCTAGTATCGGCGTCCACGAACGGCGTACCTGCGGACGTTCACCGGCGTTCTGGAACTCCCCGATCCAGTCTCCAAGGAAGGGACTCAGGATCTCCAGTTCAGGGCAGAGTCGGGGCTCCTGGGTACGCGATCGGGATGGCACAAGCGGGGAGGTGATCAGAATGACTGATCCGAGTACCAGGATAGGGGTGCGGCAGGCTAGCACTCTCATCGGCAGCTCCTTATCATCTCCCCGGAAATACGGATTCCAACGAGCGCCGGATTCAGACTATGCGAAAAAATTCTTTCACCTCTGATGTTCCTTGAGACGGGGGATGAACCCGGCGGGAGAAGGACCCTCGGTGGATGGACCCTCGGGGGATGGACCCTTGGGGGAAGGACCCTCGGGGGATGGACCCGGCGGGGAGACGGGATTAACCTGTCGGTGAGCATTCACAGGCAGGGGAGAGGTTCATGACCGACGAAACCACCATCCCGGAAACCGCTGCGGCTCAGGATGATGTCCCCCGGTGCGAGGAGTGTCCGTTCCGGGCGAAAGCCGAGGCGCGGCCGAAGTCCTTCCTGGCCTTCCTCTGGCGGTTGCACACGAAGATCTGCCCCGGCTGGAAGAAGTACCAGCGCTGGTTGGCGGCTCAGGAGGCCGGGGAGGGAACGGCCTGAGCAGCGTTCCCGGCGGTTCTTCCCCGGAGGTGCGGCTTCCGCCGAGGCGAGACGGGTCGCCTCACCTCCCGGCCAGGATCCCGGCGAGTTTGAAGGTATAGGCGTGATCGCACGGCACCTCGGCCGGTGAGATGGCCGGCGGCACGAGCCTGAGCAGATCCCCCTCCCAGCGCGAGGTCACGGCGGTCTCGAGTCCGAGCATGGTGACCGTCACCCGCCCCCCTGCGGGCAGCCCCCTGACCGTCACCGCCTCATGCGGCCACCCGAAGACGATGACGTAGAGATCATCGCCCTTGCAGGTGAAGAACGGTCCGTCGGACCCACCCGATAGCCCGGCATCCCCGGTGGGTGCGGGCTCCTGATCCGCCGCTCCGCGCCAGGTCCGGGTGCCGTAGATGGCCTCGCCGTTGACCGTGAGCCAGGCCCCGATATCGATCAGCCGCTGCTGCTGGATCACCGGGATCCGGCCGTCGGCGGTTGGGCCCACGTTCAGGAGCAGGTTCCCCCCCCGGCTCACCACGTCCACCAGTTCCCGGATCAGTTCGGCGGAGGTGCGGTAATCGTCGATCCCCTCGGCCCGGTTGAAACCGTAGGAGCCGCCCATGCCGCGGCTCTCCTCCCAGGGATGCTGCCTCCCCACCGCCTCGGTGTCCTGGTATTCGCTGGAGAAATAGTCGCCGTGCCGGCCGGGCATGTCCCGGGCCCACCGGTCGTTGACCACCACCTCGTCGCGGTTGGGGGCTTCATTGTAGAGCCAGGCCAGGAACTCCCGGGTGTGCCAGTACTCTTCCGAGCCGTCCCACTCGCCGCCGTCGGAGAAGATCAGCGCCGGTGTATACGTCAGCACCAGTTCGCGGAGCTGGGGCAGGACGTGCCCCTCGACGTACTCCTCTTCGGGGATGCGGTATCTCTCGACCGTCTCGCGGCTCAGGTAGTACCCCGAGGGCCGGCGGTGGGTCCAGCTGCTCTCCCACTCGATCAGGGAGTAGTAGAGCCCCATCCGCAGACCCTGCCGGCGTACCGCCGCGGCGAGATCACCCAGCAGATCGCGGTGGGGGCCGACCGCCAGACTGTACCAGTCCCGCTAGTACGGACTCTGCGTCGG
>CAYSYY010000216.1:0-6516 GCA_964435265.1 uncultured Gemmatimonadota bacterium | reverse complement strand
GTGGACCGGGCTCACCGAGGCCATCGGCCTGGACTACTACGGCGTGCCCGGCATCCACATCGGCCCAGACGTGGGGTTCCAGTACCGCGAGCCCGCGGAAGATCGCGCGTTCATGAAGGCCGACGAGTACGACGCGCTCATCGACGACCCCACCGGCTTCCTCTACTCCGTGTGGCTGCCGCGGGTCGCCTCACGGCTGGTGCCGATCGGGGAAGCGTGCACGTATGAGAACAACCTCGCCCTGGTCAGAACGGCCATGGCCATGCAGCAGTACTTCACCGGTTTCGGCCCCCAGAACGAACGGCTGCGCACCGAATGCGGCACCGTATCGGCGATCTCCGGCATCCTGAAGGCCCCGCTGGACATCATCGCCGACAAACTGCGCGGGTACCTGGGACTGGTCGACGACCTCTTCGAGCGCCGCGATAAAGTGGTCGCCGCCTGCGAGGCCCTGGCTCCGCACCTGGCCGGGGTGGCCGCGGCGACGGCCGACCCGGACCGCAACGTGCCGATCGGATTCTGGATGCACCGCGGCGGGGTGCCCTTCGTCTCCCCCGAGATCTTCGACACCATTTACTGGGCGACGCTCAAACCGATCATCCAGGAACTCTGGGCCGACGGGCATCAGACGCTCTTCTATGCCGAGGGGAACTGGGACCATCACCTCGAGCGGTTCGCCGAACTGCCCGAACGCAGCATCGTGTACCACCTCGACCGGGGGGACGCCATCAGGACCCGGGACGTGCTCGGCGACCGCTTCTGCCTGAGCGGCGGCGTGCCCAACACTCTGCTCTCGCTGGGTACGCCGGAGGAGGTGCGCACATTCTGCCGGGACCTCATCGAGGGGATCGCCCGCGACGGGGGCTACATCATGGATGCCAGCGCGATCGTCCAGAACGACGCCACGGTCGACAACCTGCGCGCCCTGACCGAAGCCGCCCTCGAGTACGGCGTCTACTCCCGGGGCCACAGCCCGGCCGACCTCATCACCGGCGGTCCGCGCCCCGCCCCCGCCGACGCCCGGCCGGGGACGTTTTTCCCCGCACTTCCCGACGGCACCCCCCAACCGGGGGAGTGCCAATCCTGGGCAAGGCAACGGGCGGAGCTCGGCCCGATCGCAGGTGATGAGGATCTCGTCCGCCGGATCTGGCAGGAGATCGACGCCCTGGGCAGCACCTTCATCTGGCAGATGCTGCTCTCGTTCTGACGACCGTCATATCATCGGGTAACAGGACTCCGGCCGGAGCCCCCGCGATCCGGTGCTACCGGCAGTGATCCGGCCCGTGGATACCGGCGGTACGCCTGCCCGGAGCGAACTGCTCCCTGATCCACTCGATGACCTCCCGCGGGCCCCGAACCTGATCGGGCCAGTCGGCGGGCAGGTTCTCGAATGTGAATTCATATCGCATGGTGACGACCTCTTCGAGGCTGTCGAAGCGGAAGACGGCATCGTAGAACCGGTCGAAGAAGAGCGGGTAGTTCCAGGTACAGGGGAGCTGGATCATCTCTTCGCGCCCGAGCGGAGCGGTCACGGTCGCGGCGAGGGAGGCCTGGTGCAGGAACACATTGTATGATCCGTCGGCCGAGAGGCGGGCGATCCCGGGATCGGCGGCCAGGATATCGAAATCCCGGGCCCAGGCGCGCAGAATGCCCCGCTCCGGGCGCACCACCAGGCTGCCGGCGCTGAAATAGGGGCGCAGGATGCGCCGGTCGGCCAGGGTCTCCATCGGCCAGAGCGCCGCCGCCGGCACCTCCAGCAGTTCATAGATCCGGGCCCACCACTCATCGGGCGGTTCCTCGAACCAGGAACCCACGTTCTGGTGATGGACCGGCGAGAAGGCGAAGTCCTTCCCCTCGGGCAGGATCAGCTCTACGGGTTCGCGCAGCATGATGGTGTTCGGGTCGAGCAGGACCAGGAAGTCGGGGCCGGCGCCGGTCCGGGCTTCGACGGCAGCATCGGTCTCGGCCCGGGCGGCGGCGAAAGGTTTCTCCCCCAGCACGTACCGGTCCGCCATGGTCGGCGGCGTGGTGAACCTGATCTCGACACCCAGGGTGTCGAACGCGTCCCGTCCGACCGTCACGGCGTCCCTGAGAACGGGAGATACATAGAACCGGACCGGAGCCTCCGAGAACGCTCCGCCGAAGGTCCGGATGCTCCGGGCCAGAACCAGGCTCTGGGCGATCTGGTTGGGATACTGAAGGCAGATCACGAAAACGGCCGACGGGTGATGCTGTTCCCCGGGCCGCCCGGTTCCGGCGACGGACCGGGCAGGGTGAGCAATCGCCGGGAGGAGCGTGATGAGAAGCGCGGTGGCGAGGGAACGGAAGATCGTGATCATCGTTTTCCCGGCGGGTGTGAGCCCCGCCGCCCGTGAAAGCTGCAGGCAGACCGTAGAGATGATCGGGATTCGTCATCCCTGCCGGAGATACGGCCGGAAAAGGAAAGTCGTTTCAGGGAAACAGGACGATATTCGTACCTGGCACAAATAGAAAACGCGGATCGCAGCCCCGGAACCGCACCCCGGGGCCGCAATCCGCGTTCAGATCGGACCTTCCTTAGACCTCAGTTCCGGTCCGCGATGCGCGGATCGGCTCTGAGGACCACGACCGCCGTGGCCGTGGTGCCGCCGCAGGTGACGGTGAGCCGGTAGCTGCCCGGCCCCAGCGGCATCTGGCGCTGCTGGGCGCCCTGGTCGGCACGACGCACACCGGCGCCCCCGCCGCCCATGCCGCCGAACGAAGCCCGGGCCGGGACCTCCACCACGTTCAGCCCGCGATCGCCGGGTCCCTCGATCTGGCGCATGACCTCGCCGGTGACCGACTCGATCGTGATCTGCACGTTCTCGACCGGCATGCCGATCCAGTAGTTGACCTTGAGGTTGCCGGCGGGATTCCGCCCCTGGAAGTCCTGGTCACCGGGGTACTCCTGTTCCCGGGCGATATTCCAGGCCGTCACCGGCTGGATCTCGAGCAGGGCGAAATCCTGCTCCATGACCTCGGGGGTGAGCGACTGCAGCCCGGCCACATCATCCATCACCCACATCCCCAGACCGTGGGTGGCAATGATCAGATCGCGGTCGCGCGGGTGCACCACCAGGTCGTGTACCGGTACGATCGGCAGGTTGTTGCTGAACGGCATCCAGCTCATCCCCGCGTCCAGCGACGCGTACACCCCGTGTTCTGTCCCCAGATACACCAGGTTGGCGATCTCGGTATCTTCGGTGATCACGTAGGCCGGATCGTCGGGCGGCAGACCCTCGCTGAGACGGGTGAAGGTCTGTCCGTAGTCGTCGGTGCGGAAGACGTAGGTCGCAATGTCACCGAAGCGGTGGCCGTCGAAGGTGATATACGCCCGGCCCGCCTCGAAGGCGCTCGGCCGCACCCGGCTGACCCAGGTCGCGGGGGGCACGCCGCGCACATTGCCGGTCACCTCGGTCCAGTTGACCCCGCCGTCGCGGGTCACGTGAACCCGGCCGTCGTCGGTGCCGACCCAGATCAGACCGGGTACGAGCGGGGATTCGCCGATGGTGATGATGGTGCAGTGGTTCTCGGCTCCGGTCGGCGAGTCGCCCCGGTTCGTGGCGTTGATCTTCTCGGGATCGTTGGTGGTGAGATCGGGGCTGATGATCGACCAGGTGTCGCCCCGGTTCACGCTCTTGAAGAGGAACTGGCCGCCGACGTAGATGGTCTGCGGGTTGTGCGGTGACATGACGATGGGTGTGCTCCAGTTGAACCGGAACCGCGTCCCCGGTTCGGGAGCCGGGACGATGTTCGAAGCGCCCATCCCCCCCCCACCCATCGCCGCGAACTGGCGCTGCATCTGCGCCATCTGCTCCGTCTGCTCGGCCTGGCCGGGGCGCGGGGTGCGAGGCGCCCTCGGTGCCTGCGGCACGATCCGGGCCGATTCATCGGTGCGGACGTTGTAACGCGAGATGCTCCCGCCCTGGCTCTCGACGTAGATGACTATGTCGGGATCGACGGGATCGACCTGAACGTGGAAGCCGTCGCCCCCGTTGAAGTTACGCCAGTGTTTGTTGAGGATCCCCCGCGAGCTGAGGCTGGCGTGGGGACCGCCCCAGGTGCCGTTGTCCTGCAGGCCGCCGTAGACGTTGTACGGTTCGGCCATGTCGAAACCGACGGCGTAGAACTGGGCCAGGCAGAGGTTCTGGCAGAAGTTCCAGTTCTCCCCCTGGTCCCAGGAGATCGAGACCCCGCCGTCGGACCCGACGATCAGGTGGTCGGGGTTGGTCGGATCGACCCACATGGCGTGGAAATCGACGTGGTGGCCGTTGGTGATGTTGTACACGCCGCGGTCCTCACCACCACCGCCACCACCGCCGCCGAAACCGCCCCGTCCGGCGCTCTCATAGTTGCCGACGAACTCCCTCGCCCGGTTGACATCCACCCGGTAGAGGTTGGAATCGACCAGGTAGACCCGGTTGGCGTCATGGGGATCGATGCGGAGCTGGCAGTAATAGAAGGGTCGTCCGTTGCGCCGGTCGATCCGCTCCCAGCTGCGGCCGCCGTCGGTGCTCCGGTAGGTGCCGTTCATATTCGGCGGTTCGCGCATCCCCCGGAACTGCATCATCTCCGCCTGCTGACCCGCCGGCTGCTCCGGCTGCGGGGCGTTCGGATCGGGCGCGAAGTTCTCGATCCGGGCGAAGATGATGCGGGGATCGTCGGGGAAGAGCTCGAGGCTGATCTTGCCGTTCTGGGCCGTCGGGGGCAGGCCGTTGCCCTCCACCCGGGTGAAGTGCGCGCCCCCGTCGGTGGACTTCCAGATGCCGTTGTTGGGACCGCCGCCGGAGAGGATGACCCACGGCTTGCGTTCCCGCTCCCACGAGGTGGCCCAGACGATATCGGGATTGGTGGGATCGAGGACGACATCGTAGAAACCGGTGCCGTCATCGAAGCCCATCAGCTTGCGCCAGCGCCTTCCCCCGTTGGTGGACTTGAAGAGCCCGCGATCCCCCTTGTTCCGGTCCCAGAGATTGCCCAGGGCGGCCACGTAGACCACGTCGGGATCGCGCGGATCCACCACGATCCGGCCGATGTGCCAGGTCTCCTCCAGACCCATGTGCTCCCAGGTCCCGCCGGCATCGGTCGAGCGCCAGACCCCGTCTCCCCAGCTGACCGAGTTCCGGGAGTGGGGCTCGCCCATGCCGAGGTAGATGACATCGGGATCCGACGGAGCGATCGCGATGTCGCCCACCGCCGCCGTCTTGCCCCCCTGGAAAACCTGCTCCCAGGTCGTGCCGTTGTTGATGGTCTTCCATAAACCCCCGGCCGAGCCGGCCACGTAGATGGTCGATGCCTCGCCGCCGGGGGGCACGGCCAGGTCGGAGACCCGGCCCGACATATTGGCCGGCCCGATCTGGCGCCAGCGGTAGCTCCCCAGGATGGGGTTTTCCTCCGCCTGGCCCTGCACGGAAGTGGTGACCGTCGTCGCCACTACCGCGGCACTCAGGACGAGCAGAGCTGTCATCTGGATTCGTGAGGCGCGCATGGGTCTGTTCCCCTGCTGGATTGGATGATCAGGACCGGCACCGGCCGTTCCGACGGGTTTGGTCTTCCTCTGTTATAGCGTGCAATAAAGGGGGGTTCCAGCTTCATGCGATCCCCTGCCCGCGATGACGCCCCCGCCCTCTCCGGCGATCGGAGAAATCAGATCCCACCGCGGTTTCGAGGAGCTGGATTCAGCGCAGCCGCAGGTGGCCGTCGAGCCGCAGGGATGACCCGGCGGGAAGGTCGTACCGGACCAGCTCCCCGCGATACCGGATCCGGCAGTCGGTACCGCCGGTGCTGCGGATGACCGCTTCGGCGAGCCGGCCGCTGCGCCAGGCGATATCCACCTCGAAACCGCCCCGCACCCGCAGTCCGGTGACGTGGCCCTCGGGCCAGGCCGAGGGCAGGGCGGGGAGAAGATCGATGACGTACGAGCCGTCCGGCGCCCGGCGGTGGGACTGCAGCAACATCTCGGCGATGCCGGCGGTGACTCCGAAGTTGCCGTCGATCTGGAAGGGGGGATGGGCATCGAAGAGGTTCGGGTAGATTCCCCCGCCCTCATACGCTGTGAGCTCGGAACCGGTGAGGCGCAGGAGGTTGCCGATCATGCGGTGAGCGTGATCGCCGTCGAGCAATCTTGCCCAGAGATTCAGTTTCCAGGCCAGGGACCAGCCGGTTTGCCCGTCGCCGCGGAACACAAGCGACTGCCGGGCGGCATCGAACATTTCCTGGTCTTTCCAGGTAATGTCGCAACCGGGGAAGACTCCCCAGAGGTGCGAAAGGTGCCGGTGCTGATTCTTGGGATTATCCTTGTCTTCCAGCCATTCCTGGAGCTGACCATATTGGCCCTTCATGTTGGGCGCGATCCTGGGGATCATTGCTTCGGCCTTGTGGGCCAGTTCACTGTCGTCGCCCACCAGGCGGCTCGCCAGGACAAAGGCCTTGAACAACGACCGGATGATCTGATGATCCATCGTGGGACCCGCGACCAGTCCTCCGTGCTCCGGCGAG
>CAYSYY010000215.1:0-6535 GCA_964435265.1 uncultured Gemmatimonadota bacterium | reverse complement strand
CCTCCACGTGGGGGGTGAGGATCACGGCCGGGAAGGGCGGGGCGATGGTGGCGGCCTCGAGCTCGCGGCGCAGCAGGGCGAGCTGGGCGGTCAGGGCCTCGCGGTCGGTCTCGGCCAGCTGGGCGGCGAAGAGATCGCCACGGGCGCGCGCGGCGGCCTCCTCGCGCCGGGCTCGTTCCAGGGAGTTCTGCAGGTCGCGGTATTCCATCTCGGCCGATAAGCTCAGGATTCGGCCGGCGGGCCGGCCGGGACCGACGACCTCGCCTTCGAGAGCGGTGACCTCGTCCACGATCCCCGCTACCGGAGTGCGCAGCTGCAGGCGCTGACCCGGAAAGACCACCGCGTCGCCGCCGGTTCGGTAGGGCAGGCGCACGAGCAGGAGCAGGGCGGCCGCTACAATCGTCCAAACCGCCGCCGTCTTCCACTTCTTCCGACCGGCCTCCCAGAGCCGCCGCCGCTTCTCCAGCAGCGGTTCGAGGAAGCCGATCAGGGGCACCTGGTTGTAGAGTTCGGCGTTGCGTATCGCCACCGAAGCCTGGTTGCCGAGGATCCGCAGCAGCTCCTGCTCCTCGTCGGCCGGCGTACCCTTGCGGCGCAGCTGGCAATAGGTGCCCATCACTCCCTGATCGTCCTTCAGCGGCAGCCCCCAGAAACCGCCCGTCTCCGAGCTCTCGAAGTGGTCCCGGAAGAGATCGCGCCCCTCCCCCTCGGGCAGATCGGCGACAGTGGCCGAGATCTCGGTCCCGGCCAGGGAGACGAACTCCATGAGACTGCGCAGGGATTCCTGCTCCTCCTTCGAGGGCGCCGTGCCGCCGATCGAGTCGATCTTCAGCCGCCCCCCCCGGGTCAGGCCGATGGCGCAGTACTCCAGCTCCGACAGCGCTGAAGCCATGGTGGTGATGGTCTTCAGGATGCGGTCGAGGTCGAGGGTGGAGGTGATCTCCTGGCTGATCTTGAGCAGGGTGTCGAGGTCGCGCAGCTTCTTCTCGAGCTGGTTGTAGAGGGTGGCGTGGTTCAGGGCCACAGCCGCGTGATGGCCGAGATTGGCGAGGAAGGAAAGTTCCCCGCGGTCGTACTCTTCGCCGGTCGTTTTGTCGCCGACCATCAATGCGCCGACGAGCTCGTCCTCGATCAGCAGCGGCAGATAAACGGCGCCCTCGGGTTCGGGCAGGGAAGCCTCCCACTCCCCGGTCGAAAGGATTTCGGCGCGGGTCACCGGGCCCTTGCGCAGCGAGCTGATCCACAGCGCGGTGGCCTCGGACTCGCTCCGGGCGAAGGCGTCGACCTCGGCCTCCTCGAGTCCCTGGTGAGCCAGCACGTCGAAGACGGCGCCGCCGCGCGAGTAGATTATGACCAGCCCGCGCCGGGTGAAGACGCTGTCCAGTATGCTGGCCAGCAGCTCCCGGGCGATGACGCGCGGATCGTGGGTCGAGGTCGTCAGCATGCCCGCCTGGTTCACCAGGAGCAGCCGGCTGGCGGTCTGCTCCAGCTGGCGGTATGCCGCGTCCAGTTCCCGTCGCAGGTTCTCGCTGTTCTCGGTCATCTCAGCACACCATTCCGCAAAGACGCCATCAGATGAAGAAATCCAGTCTCAGGGTCTGAATGGCGGAGTGGAGGAGCTGTCCCCACAGGGACCGGCGCCTGCCGTACAGACGCACCCGTCCCCGCTGCCCGGGCACCAGGCCCAGGCCGGTGTTGTCCATGACGATCTCCACTCCGTAGTACGCTTCTTCGTCCACCGCCGCCTCGCCGACGAGGTCGATCACGACCACCCGTCCCCGCACCACCGCCCGGGGTTGCGAAGCGGGCTTGAATTTGACCAGCGAGCCGAGCTCGACCTCGGCCATGTTCCGTTCGGGGATCTCCAGGCGCACCCGCAGGGAATCGGTCCGCCCGATCTGCATCAGCATCTCCCCCTCGCGCACGAAGCGGTGCAGCAGTTCCGCCGTGTGCGGGCTCAGCACCTGCCCCTGCAGGGGAGAGCGGATGACGAGCCCGCCGGATCGCTGCCGTACCAGCGCTTCGCTCTCGGTCAACCGGGCGAGATGGTCGCGGTAGCCGGCCGCGGCCGAGGCGTCGCCGCGCGCCGAGGCCTCGCCGGCCAGCACCCGGGTCCGGTCGATCTCATGGCGCACCCCGATGAGTTCACGCTCCAGCCCGGTACTCTCGACCCGGGCCAGGAACTGCCCGGGCCGGATCTCGTCACCGGTCTCCACCCCCAGCTCGCGAACGAATCCCGAAGCCACGGCCTCGATGTTGATCTGGTAGTACGGTTCGAGGATGGCCAGACGTTTGTCCACCGTCGGGGTGTAGATGACGGCCGGCACCAGCAGGAGCAGGGCGATGATGGTCACCACGACGGGGACGTTGCGTCGGATGAACCCGGAGCGGTCCATGGCGGCCAGCTTCACGAAATCCACTCCCTTCCCCAGCGGTCGGCGCAGGATCAGGTACATGGTCGCCGCGAGCAGGATCCAGCCGAAGGCGGCCAGCCCCCCCACGAACCACCGCTTGAGCAGCCCGTAGATGATCGAGAAGATCATGATCGAGTAGACGAAGGCGGCTATCGAGTAGATCAGATAGATACGCTGCTCGCGCCGGCCGCCGGGGGGCTTCTCGGCCGGCAGTTTGAAGAGCGATTTCCAGAGCCAGCCCAAGTAGCCGAAGGCCCGCTTGCGCAGGTTGGGAATGTCGACCATCTCGCTCAGGATGTAGTAGCCGTCGTATTTCAGCAGGGGATTCATGTTGAAGATCCACGCCGAGATGGAAGAGAAGATCACGATCTTGAAGGCGAAATCGTGGATGTGGAGCTTCGGATCGGACAGCCACCACAGGTAGACGAAGATGGCCCCGATGAACATCTCCACCAGCGGTCCGCCGTAGACCACCATCAGCCGGTGGAGTTTGCGGGGGAAGCGGTAGGAGTCGGAGACGTTGCAGTAGAGCGCGGGATTGATCAGGTAGATGAGCAGGAAGCCCATCTGGTGCACCTCGCCGCCGTAATACACGCAGGTCATGCCGTGCCCGAATTCGTGGATCACCATGATGAGGATGATGACCAGGTAGAGCCCGACGATCTGCCCCAGCGACCAGCCGGTGAAGACATAGAAGGAGGAGAGCGCCGTCCAGGACTCCTCGAGGTTGCCGACCAGCACGGCGTAGGAGCCGATAACGAAGATCCAGTAGAAGAGCACGAATGGTTTCGCGGCCACCCAGCGCAGGCGGGCCATGAGCCAGGTGAAGAAGTTGTGGGGATCGGCCGCCGGGAAGGTCATGTGCAGCAGGGTGTTGTGCTTCTCGCGCTCGCGCCGGACCTTCTCCATCATCAGGACGTTGTACTCGATCCGGTCGCGGAAGATCAGGCGCATCTTGATAAGGTGTTCGACGTACTGGGTGACGTAGTCGAGGTCGAAGTCCCAATCGGGGAAGTCCCGGCTGATCAGGCGGACCAGATCCTCCAGCGAATTCCGGCCGTTGCACAGCTCGCAGATGCGCATCCCCAGCCGGTCGAACTGCATGTACTTACGGCGCACCGGATCCTTGGCGATGAAGGTCTCCTCGCCGCGCAGCACCACCCGCGAGAAGGTGACGTCGTCGCGCAGCTTCGGATAGTCGGGGACGTCGGCCACGACGCGGGTACCTCAGCCTCCGGGTGCCTCGAGAACGAGGGTGGCGGTCATGCCCGGTTTCAGGCGCCTCCCCGGACTGGCGTTACTGACGATTTCGACCGTGATCTTCACGCCGCTGCTGGCCGCATCGATCACCGGGCTGGTGCGTACGAGCCGTCCCTCGACGTCGAAGACCTCCCCGCCGCCGGCAACTTTCAGGACGACCGTCGGCGGGACCTGGCGCCGAATCCTACGGGGGACCTGGATTTGCGTTCGATCGGGTACGGGTTGCGGTTGGCTGACGGCGATCTCTGTCTCACCCGGTTCCGGGACGAGTTCCTCGGGTACGATGAAGACCGCCCAGAGGCGGGAAAGATCGGCCACGGTGAAGAGCTCCTGCTGGGCGGCGATCCACTGCCCCGCCTCGATCCGGCGCTCTACCACCACGGCGTCGAAGGGGGCGGTGATCCGGGAAAAGCTCAACTCCAGCTCGGCCAGGGCCGAGTCGGCCCGGGCTTTCAGGTACTCGGCTTCTGAAACCTCCAGCTCCAGAGCCGAGACCACCCGCACCGGACCCTCGTTGCTGAAGGCCGCGCGGTTGCGCTCATAGAGCGCCCGGGTGCGCATGGCTTCGGCGGAGGCGAAGTCGCGCTGCAGGCGCCGGGAGCGGTCGTCGAGCCGGGCGAGCACTTCCCCCGCGCGCACCCGATCGCCCTCCTCGACCTCGATCGAGGCGATCGCGCCGGAGATCCGGCTCTGGACCGTGACGGCATGGCGGGCGGTGAGAACGGCGGTATAGCTCCGCCCGCCGGCGTCCGTCCGATCGGCCCGGGTTCCGGAGGCCGGGAGCTCGGGATGCAGGCGTCGCCCGGCGTTGGCCGGCGCCTGCTCCGCCGCTGAGGCGGCCCCGGCCGCGCCTGTGTCGGTCCCCTCCGGAGAACCCCGCCCGCACCCGCTGAAGCCGGCCGCGACCGTCACCGTAAAGAGCAGGGCAGCGGCGAGCGGCTTCCAGATCTGTAATCTCGGTTCGTTTCGACGCATCACAGCCGGTTCAGCCCCTTTCTGAGCAGGCGGTAAATACAGTAGAGGACGATGAGCCAGGTGTCGCGCACCGCGACGAAGATGATGAGGGCGATGGAGAGAAGAAGGCGTGTGATCTCGAGCGCGCGCTGTCCCGGCGGCGCCGTCGTCCACTGCTTTCTCCAGTCGGTGCCCCGCCGGATCCTCGCCAGCGGTTTCCAGCCGACCGCCTCCCGCAGCACCAGGGCCGCGTCGCTGTGACCCGACGGAGCCCAGGCGTAGAGCAGGAAGTAGACGGTCTGCGGGACGAGCAGGAACAGCGGGATCGGGCCGGGCGCCAGGAGCCACCATACCCACGCACCGAGCCACCACACCGTATCGCTGAGCAGCCCGCCCGCATAGTACCAGATGCGATCGGCGGGTGTCAGGAGGATATCCCGGTTGGCCAGGACGTAGAAATTGCAGTTTCGCCTGATCCCGATCTCGGGCACCTCGCCGCCGTGCCAGTGCACGGCCAGGGCGTGCCCGAGCTCGTGGAAGAAGGCGGTGACCGAATAGCCCAGGTAGTACCCGAGGATGGCGATGACCGGACCGGCGACCGGGTGGAAGCGGGCCAGTTCGCCGAGGGCGGCCAGCACGCGGGATCCGAACAGCACGGTGAGCACGAGTCCGGCCGCGGCGGCAAGCCCCGCCGCGATCGCCGTCAGCCGGCGGCCATAGAGGCCCCCGAGAGGGCGCAGGAGCCTGAGCAGGGGGGAGGGATCGCCGCGCACCAGGCGCTCCGAGCGGGTGGGCGTGCCCTCCAGGTATCCCCAGCCGGCCCAGCGCTCCAGGAGACCGCGCACATCGTCGGCCGTGAGTGCCCACCCGAACCGCTCGTTCAGCCCGGCGGCGATCTCCCCGGGCGATCGCCCGTCGCAGACCTCGAGCACGGTGGCGGTACCCTCGTCGGTGATGTAGGCGTCCAGGCCGGGGCCGCTCACGTGAACCGCCCCCCGCTGCAGGGTGGTGAGCGTGACGCCGGCCTTGAGGCGGGGCGCGTCGAGCGGGGAAGGGGGGGGGGCTTCATCGGCTCCGGAGCGGTCGCAGCCGGTCCCGGTGAAGACACAGGTGGTGATGTTCCAGCTGTCCATGGTGCGTTCATAGGTGAAGCCGCCGACCACCTCGCGTACCAGGGGCAGTCCCCGGCCTCCCTCTTTCTCATTTCCCGGCAGGCCGGTGACGGCGGTGGGATCGAAGGCCGGAGCCCGGTCGGCGAGGATGAAGATGCAGCGGTCCTCCTCGACCACGAACTCCACCCTGAGGGGGCCGGTGAATTCGCGGTAACCGTGTTTGAGCACGTTGGTCACCAGTTCCTCGACCACCAGCTCGATCGTGAGCATGATCCCGGCCTCGACGGAGCCCGTCAGGGCCGAGCGCATGAAAGTCACAACTTCGGCGAGGGTTCCGGGACCCGCCTCGAGCTGCAGGTCGGACCGTTTCATGCTCGTGCCCAGTCACGCAACAGTCGGATTCCCGGCAGGGGAATTCCACACTCAGTGCGGATTCCGATTCCACACTCAGGCGTGAATTCTACATCCGTCCCGGTTATCCACATTTTTTCAGATGCCGGCGCGTCCTCTGCCGCGGATCGTGCGATCCGCCGCCGAGTCACGGAAACAGGGGGGAAAGCGATATTCTGTAGCCGTTGCAGGTACTCTGGCACGGGGTTTGCGGTGATCCCGTGGTAAGTCCCACACACACCATAAGGGGGTAGTACAATGGACGAGCCGCGTAAGCCGGTTTTCAAAGACAACGCGGAGGAGCTGGAAGAGAAGGAAGCTCCCCGCAGAGCACCGATGGGTGAGGAATTGCAGGAGAAGGAAGCCCCGCGCCGGGCACCGGTAGGCGGGGACCTGGAGGAGAAG
>CAYSYY010000214.1:0-6541 GCA_964435265.1 uncultured Gemmatimonadota bacterium | reverse complement strand
GTGGAGAACCGGCTGCTGGGCTGGCCGCTCACGGTCACGGTGAGCGGGGTGACCGGTTTCGACTGGAAGTTCTACTGGAGCGGCCGCCACGATCTGGTGCCGCAGCCGGTTCCCCCCGAACTCGACTACGACTTCTGGCTCGGGCCCGCTCCGTACAAGCCCTATCACCCCCACCGGGTGCACTCATCCTTCCGGGGGTACTGGGATTACGACGGCGGCGGGCTCGGGGACATGGGCCAGCACTATCTCGACCCGGTGCAGTACCTGATCGAGAAGGACGGCACCAGCCCGATCGAGATATCGATCGACGCCCCCCAGCAGCACCCCGACGCAGTCGGCTCGTGGCGGCGGATCACCTACCGCTACGCCGACGGCTGTGCGATCGTGCTCGACGGCGCCAACAGCGATCCCGAGGCGGCTTATATCGAGGGTCCGGAGGGACGGCTGTTCCGCGGCTTCCGCTCCGATCTGCCCGACTTCGAACGCACCGTGGCCGCCCTGCCCGATCCCGCTCCGCAGCTGACCGACTTCCATGAAGCGGTGCGCACCCGCCGTACCTTCGCCCTGAACGAGGCCAACGGGCATCGTTCGTGCACGCTCGTGAACCTGGGGGTGATCGCCCTGCGCCTGCGGCGCGATCTGCGCTTCGATCCCGTTGCCCAGTGCTTCATCGACGACGCCGAGGCCGACCGCCTCATCACCCCGCCGATGCGGGCCCCCTGGCACCTGGTCTAGAGGAGACGGACGATGACGATCCCGAACCATCCGCACCCGCGCCGCCCGCACCTCCCCGCCGGTGCCGCCACCCTGGCCGGCGGTCTCGGCGTCCTCCTCCTGCTCGGCTGCGCCGGCTCGGCCGCCTCCACGGGCCATCCCGCGCCCTCGGCGGAAACGCTGGCCCTGCTGGCCCGCATGCCCGCCACGACCACGGCGGAGGAAGACGCCGTCTGCGCCGAACTCATGAATCCGGGCGCGACCGCGATCGCGGAGATCTGCCGGCAGCTCCTGCCCCCCGGGGCCACGGCCGGCGCTGATTCCTCGGCCCGCTATGCCCTGGCGAGCCTGAGTCGCTGGACCGGCCGACCGGGCGCGGAGGACGAGCGCGCCCGGTACGAAGACGTCCTGCTGGCCGCGCTCATCGAACAGCCCGATCCCGACGTACAGGCCTTCCTCATGCAGCAGCTCCAGTTCATCGGTTCCGATGCCTCCGTTGAAGTCCTGGCCGGGTACCTGCCCGACGCCCGCCTGTGCGAACCCGCCACCCAGGCGCTCATCGCGATTCATTCCCCCGCGGCCGGCTCGGCCCTGCTCGCCGCCCTGCCCCGCTCCGACGGAGCGAACACGGTCACCCTCGTGAAGGCCCTGGGTGATCTGCGTTTCGCCCCCGCTGCGTACGAGGTGTGGCGCCACACCGGTTCCCCCGACCGGAACCTGCGCGACGCCGCCCTCTATGCCCTGGCCGCGATCGGACCGGTCTCGACCCCCGATCTGCTGACCGCAGCCTCGACCACCGGTTCCCCATCAGCCCGGGCCGCCGCCCTCTCCTACCGCCTCCTCTACGCCCGCCGGCTGGCCGAGACCGGCGACAGCGCCGGGGCCGCCGCGCTATGCCGGCGAATCCTGCGGACCGAAGAACAGCCGGCCGGCGCCAGGATCGCCGCCCTGACCACCCTGGCCGACCTCCTCGGGAACGGCGCCTTCACCGACATGCTCAGAGCCCTGCAGGAGAACGACCCGCAGCTGCAGGCGACCGTGGTGGACCTGGTGGCCCGGATACCCGGCGAGGACGTAACCCTGAACTGGCTGAACTACCAGACCCGGCTGCTCCCGGGAGTACGCGACGAGATCCAGGCCGCCCTGCGGAACCGGCTCGACCGCTGGCCGGTCGAGCCCCTGCTAACGATCATCCCGGAATGGGACGAACGCCGGGCCCGCCTGGCCTGGGCGGAGCAGGACTCGTCGGCGCTCGCCGCCGAAGGATTCGCCTCCCTCTTCAACGGCCGCGACTTCTCCGGCTGGGTCGGGGACACCATCGGCTACGTGGTCGAGGACGGGATGATCGTCGTCGATCCCGAACGCCGCGGCGGCGGGGGGAACCTCTATACGGCCGGTGAGTACGGCGACTTCATTTTCCGCTTCCAGTTCCGGCTCACACCCGGGGCCAACAACGGCCTGGGAATCCGAGCCCCCCTCGAAGGCGACGCCGCCTACGTGGGCATGGAGCTGCAGATCCTCGATAACTACGCCGAGCAGTACGCCGACCTGCAGCCCTACCAGTACCACGGCTCGATCTACGGAGTGGTGCCGGCGCGGCTGCGCGAGCTCGCCCCGGCCGGAACCTGGAACACCCAGGAGGTGATCGCCCGCGGCCGGCGCATCACCGTCGTCCTGAACGGGGTCGTGATCGTGGACGCCGATCTGGACGAGGCGAGCACGCCCGCCACCATGGACGGGCGCGACCACCCGGGGCTGGCCCGCCCCTCAGGGCATATCGGCTTCCTGGGACACGGCTCCCGGGTGGAGTTCCGGAACATCTGGATCAGGCCGCTCCCGCCCCCGCGGTGAAACCGGCCGGTTAGGCGTACGAAAACTTCCTGCCTGAACCGCCGATCATCCGTTTATGTCAATCTCCCATTATGCTACTATTTCACATATGAGATTCTCATTCCTTCTCACTATCACTCTTCTCATTCCTGGATGTGGCTTGCTCCCGAAAGGACCGCCCCGGTCTGAAGGGGATATCTCTGGATATGAGATCCATGAAACACTATCGGGTTACACGTTTTATATGCCGGTCAGCATCGCTGTTGACAGTCCATTGGTATTCGTGGCCGATGAAGGCAACTGCGAGATTGCGGTATTCGATTGGGATCTCAACTGGATACGGAATATCGGGCAGAAGGGAGACGGACCAGTCGAATTCAGACGGCTGGTGGCAATGGATGCCTGTGATGGCAGACTGGTGACTCTCGATCAGGATCTCGACCGACTGCTTCTGATAAGTTACGAAGGCATTGAATTGCAGAGCATGCCCATCTCCTTCTCTAATTTTACAGATGTCTCCTTCGATGAAACGGGTTCCCTGCTGGTCACAGCCTTCCATTTCGGATTGGAATTTCTCGTTACTCATTACACTCCTCACCTCGACACAATGGCCTGCTATCTACCGTCTGAGTCGGGACTGATGGGAGGTATGCGGAGCAAACTGAAAGTGGAAAGCGTCCGCGGGCATCACATCTGTGTGTTCTCGTTTCAACCCCGGATAGTGGGGATCGGTCAGCGTGAATGTACCTGGGAATATGACTTCACAAAGGCGTATCACTGGCTGCGTCAGACAATCAAAGGGAAAGAACGATTGGAGCGAAGGCATCCGGATACAACTGTCGGCCTGCCCTTCAATGGTGGCTTCTGTATTCTGGGCGATACCGCATTCATTGCCGGTCCATATTACTATTTGAAACTGGTCGATCTTCTTTCTGGTCGAATGTCTACTGTAGATGTGGGGACCCTGGCGACTGAACTCATAGACCAAGGGGGGCCCCACACATACAACGATATTGCAATTGCCGGGAATAGGCTCTTGCTGATATCGAGGGAAGGTTCATGTCTGATTCAATTAGATATATCTGATGTGATTCATGCAGCTGAACTTGGAACAGTTCTTGAGCCAATAACTCCCTAGTAACAGTGCCCGGCGTAGTCATCGATCGCCCAGCCCGCGCATGCAGTCGTCAGTGACGGCGGAATCTGTCATCCCTGCTGGAATAGTGCCGCTGCAACTGACGCTCAGACCGATAGACTGAACCGGTTCCAGCGACGTGGCCGACAACATATTTTTCCGGACACGCTGAAACCGAAGCCCGCCTGCTCTTCGTAGCATGACTGGTCGCACATCACCCGACAGATATCGCCAGCGGGAATAACGCTGTACCCGGGGAACCTCCCCCCGGGATACGAAAACGACATCCAGGCGAGGAGTGAACTGAATGAGCCGCAGGAGCAGAATGCACTCTTTTCTGAGATGGATCGGGATTGTGCTCGGCGCGTTCGTCGGCGTGCTGATAGTGCTTGTCGGCATCGGAATCGTATTCACGCCCGATTACACCAGAAAGATGACGCCGGCCGGCTATCCGGTGAGCAGCATGACGTACGTGGTACTCGACGCCCGGACGAACGTCTGGATCAGTGCCTGGCTGCCGGAGGATCTCAGCTCCGATGAGACCGTCCCGACGGTGATCGAGACCTCCCGGTACCTCGAGGAGTGGGCTCCGGGCTGGCTCTACAAAGTGCTGCAGACCTACGGTCTGCAGCCCGATCTGAATTACGGCTCGGTTGAGGGATTCACGACGCGGGGTTACGCCTTCGTGCGGATCCAGTCGCCCGGTTCCTGCCAGTCCAGCGGGCCGCGGCTGGCCGAGTACCCGCCGAACGAGATCGACGCCATGGCGGCCGGTATCGACTGGATCGTCAGCCAGCCGTGGTCGAACGGGCGCGTCGGCGCCAGGGGCGGCTCCTACTCGGGCACGACCGCCGAGGTCAGCTGCGCCACGCGACATCCCGCGCTGCGGGCCGTCTACGCCGTCGCCCCCGACTTCGATCCCTACACGGTCATCCGGCCCGGAGGATTGGGATCCTCGGAGTTCATCCACACCTGGGCGGGGATGATCAGAGCGATGGATCAGAACGACATTTTATCCCTCGCTGCCCTATTGGAGGATGTGGAGGAACTGTCCTTCTGGCAGAAGCTGTTCTACCGGTCGCTCCTGCGGGGGCTGCGCAGACCGACAGAGGACGAAGATATCGGGATATTCCAGCAGGCGATACGGGATCACCGGGAGAATGCGGCGCTTTATACCTATCTCGAGGCGATCGAGTACAAGGACCAGACGATGCCCGGCTTCGAGTATTCCGTCGAGGATATCGCCATGTACACCTATCGGGAGGCGATCGAGACGGCGTCCGTCAACACTTATACCAGGGCCGGATGGTTCGACGCCGAGGTGGCGAAGGGGGTTCTCCAGAAGTACCTGACCTTCGATTCACCCCAGAAGGTGGTGATCGGGCCAACCGGACATCAGCTCAGTAATATCGTGGATCTCTTCGGTGACGAGGGGGGCGCGCCTGGTTTCGACGACGCCCCGGATGATATCTGCGAGGACATCTATACGTACTTCGACCGATACCTGAAGGCGGGATCGGAAGGGAAAGAGACCAGGCGCATCCTGTACTTCACCTATGGCGTGAACGAATGGAAACTGACGGCTGTCTGGCCGCCCGAGGGCATCGAAAACGAGACCTGGTACTTCGCCGACGACAACGGCCTGGCGACCGAAAGACCGCAGGACCGCGAAGGAAGCGACCGCTACACCGTAGATTTCACGGCCACAACCGGTGAGCAGAACCGCTGGATGGCCCAGATGGGGAATCAGGTGCAATACGACGATCGTCGCGAGGAGGACGGGAAGCTGTTGGTCTATACATCGGCACCGCTGGAAGCCGACCTCGAGATGACCGGCAGCCCGACCGTGCGTCTCTACGTATCGTCCGACCACGAGGACGGCGCCTTCTACGTGTACCTGGAGGACGTGTCCCCCGACGGTAGGGTGACCTACCTCACCGAGGGACTGCTCCGTGCCGCCCACAGGAGAGAGAAGGATCCCGCGGAGGCCCCTTTCGTACCGCTCGGGATCTACCATTCCTTCAGGGAGGAGGACGCGGTGCCGCTGGTGCCGGGCGAGGTGGCCGAGATCGGCGTCACCCTGCTGCCGTTCTCCATCGTGTTCAGAAGGGGACACGCCATCCGCGTGACAGTCGCCGGTTTCGACGGGTCCATGATGTACCGCTGTCCCTTGGAGGGAACGCCGGTCATCACGGTCGAGAGAAACGCGGTGTACCCCTCGCGGCTCGTCCTGCCTGTGCTGAGTCGGGATCGTTGATGCTGCTCTGAGCCATACGTCCGTTGAGTAACCGGAGGATCCGAAGTAATGCTCCCAGAGGGATTCGCCTTCGGCTGTAATCGCGAAGATCCAGCCTGAGCGTGGTCCGACGAATTCATCGTCCGGGGGGAGATCGATCCCGGCGCGGTCGCCGCCGCCGGACGGGAGCAGCAGCAACAGGGAATACGCCGGAGCCGGCAATACTCAGATATCCCCTGCCCGGCGATATTCCCCTGCTCCTCATATATACTGCAGTGCAGGGGAAACATTCCGGCAGCGATCCCCGTATCTCCTCCAGTGACCGGGAACCCGGAACGGGGATCCGGGAACCAGGAACGGGAACCGGGGACCTTATCCGGCTGTGCCCTGTTCTGACCGGCGAACATCACCGGCAGGGTGTCATTCCGGGAGAATGACGGGAGGACGAACCGCATGCCGAAACCGCTGGGGGACTTCGAAAAACTCATCCTCTTCGCCCTGCTGCGGCTGGGCGAGGACGCTTACGGGGCCGCGATCCAGCGCGAGATCGTGAGCCGCACCGGGCGCGATGTCGCCATCGGAGCCGTGTACACCGGCCTGCACCGCCTGCAGAAGCACGGCTTCAT
>CAYSYY010000213.1:0-6546 GCA_964435265.1 uncultured Gemmatimonadota bacterium | reverse complement strand
GGCTGCCGACGGCCGGGTCTACGGGCTCAACGGTTCGGGCCGGGCCGGCAGCGGGGCCGATGCCGACGCCCTGCGGCGCCGCGGAGCGCAGCAGATACCGGTCCGCGGGCTGGAGGCCGTGACCGTGCCGGGGGCGGTGAGCGCCTGGGCGGCCGCCGCCTCCCGCTTCGGCAGCCGGCCCCTCTCGGCCCTGCTGCAGCCGGCCATCAGCCTCGCCTTCGGGGGTTTCCCCGTAACGGCCAGGTTCGAACGCGACCTGATCGCCTCCCGGGCCCTGATCGAGCGCACCGAGGCCCTGCGGAACATTTTCATGCCGGGGGGGGAACTGCTCGCGATGGGGGACCTGTGCGTGCAGACCGCCCTGGGCGGGAGCCTGCGCTCGGTGGCCACTTCCGGCGGGGAGTCGATCTACCGGGGAGAGATCGCGGGAGCGCTCGCGGCCACCTTCGCCGCCGGGGGCGGAGCCATCACCGCCGCGGATCTGGCGGCCCATACCAGCAACTGGGTGGACCCGGTGCGCACGACCTACCGGGGGCTGGAGGTCTGCGCCCTGCCGCCCAACACCCAGGGGATCGCCCTGCTCATGTTCCTGAACCTGGTGGAGGCCGCCGGGATACGGGAGAGCGATGCCGGCACGGCCGCCTGTCTGCACACCCTCATCGAGGCCAAGAAGCTTGCTTTCGCCGATCGAGATGAGCACGTGGCCGATCCCGATGCCTACACCGCCCCGATCGACTCCCTGCTGAGCAAGTTCTATGCGCGCGGGCGAGCCGCCCTGATCAATCCGGACCGGGCCGCGGCCGAGGCCGCGACGGGACAGCCGCGCCGGATCGGGGACGACACCGTCGTCTGCACCGCGGCCGACCTGTACGGGAACGTGGTGGTTCTGATCCAGAGCCTCTTCAACGCTTTCGGAGCCGGCGTGGTGGCCGGCGACACCGGCATCATTCTGCAGAACCGGGGATCGCTCTTCAGCCTGGAAGCGGGGCATCCGAACGAACTCGCTCCCGGCAAGCGACCCTACCACACCCTCTGCCCCACCCTCATCCTGCAGGACGGCCGCCCCGTGCTCGGACTGGCCACGCCGGGCGGAGACGGGCAGGTGCAGACCCTGGTGCAGGTCATCAACAACTGGCACCTGTTCGGAATGGACATCCAGTCGGCGATCGAGGCGCCCCGGTTCCGCTCCTACGACGGTCTCGATGTTCTCCTGGAAGACGGCGTGGGCCTGGAAACCATCACCGGGCTCGAGACGAAGGGGCACCGGCTGCGGCTCGTCGCGACGGGGCAGTCGGCCGATCTCGGCGGTGCTCAGGGGATCGTGCTCATGCCGCGCCCGGCCGGGCTCATCTACATCGCCGGGGCCGATCCCCGGCGTGAGGCCCTGGCCCTGGCATGGTAGCCGGCATTTGACCCCTCCGGCGTTTCCCCCTATGAATGTAGTGGCCGCGTCCAAGAACGGCGGGGTCCTGTCGGTAAACAGCAGGGTGGGTTCCTCCATCCGAACGGGCATCCAGACGGGGGGGTGAGCATGAGCACACGCTATGCGAAGATAGCCGGAACCGGGCACTTCCTGCCGGAGAACGTGATCACCAACGCCGATCTCGAAAAGCTCATGGACACCAGCGACGAGTGGATCCGGGAACGTACCGGCATCCGCGAGCGCCGGTTCGTCGATCCCGGCACCGGCTCCGCCGATCTGGGGTACCAGGCGGCCAGGGCCGCCCTCGCGGAAGCCGGCTGGCAGCCTGACGACGTCGAGTTCATCATCTTCGCCACCCTGTCGCCCGACTACTACTTCCCCGGCGACGGGGTGCTGCTGCAGAACCTGCTCGGTATCGGTCAGATCGGCGCCCTGGACGTGCGCAACCAGTGCAGCGGCTTCGTCTACGGTCTTTCCACGGCCGACGCCTTCATCCGCGGCGGCCAGTACGACCGTATCCTGCTGGTCGGGGCCGAGGTGCACTCGGCCGGTCTCAACCTCACCACGGCGGGGCGCGACACGGCCGTTCTCTTCGGCGACGGGGCCGGGGCCGTCTGTGTGGAGCTGACCACCGAAGCCGATGGTTCGCGCCTGCTCTCACACTACCTCCACTCCGACGGCCGCTACGCCGAGGAACTCTGCATGAAGGTCCCCTCGGCGCGCCGGCGGCCGTGGCTCTCCCCTGAGATGTTCGACACGCTGGACGTCTTCCCGCAGATGAACGGCCGGGAGGTCTTCCGGCACGCCGTCACCAAGTTCCCGGCCGTCATCTTCGAAGCCCTCGAGGCCGAGGGTCTCAAACCGGAGGACCTGGACCTCATCATCCCCCACCAGGCCAACGAGCGCATCACCGAAGGGCTGCGCAAGCGCATGGGCCTGCCCGACGAGCGGGTCTACTCCAACATCGCCCGCTACGGCAATACCACCGCCGGGAGCATCCCGATCGCCCTGAGTGAAGTGGTCAAAGCCGGGATCATCGGGCGCGGCGACCTGGTCTGTCTGGTGGCCTTCGGCTCCGGTTTCACCTGGGCGGCCAGTCTGCTGCACTACTGAAGGCTCCGGCGTGCTGTTTCTCCCCATCACGGTCGCCTGCTGAGAATGCCGGGCCGATGACAGACGACCAGCGGTCACTCCAGCGTTCCGCCCTCTCGATCGCGGTGCTGAGTTCCTTTCTCACTCCCTTCGTGGGCTCTTCGGTGAACATCGCCCTGCCCGCCATCGGGGCCGCCTTCAATGCCGACGCCGTCACCCTGAGCTGGATCGCCACCGCGTATCTGCTGGCCGCGGCCGTCTCGCTGGTCCCCTTCGGGCGGCTGGCCGACATCCACGGCCGGCGCCGGATCTTCGCCTGGGGAATCGGGGTCTTCACCCTCTCCAGCCTGCTCTGCGCCCTCTCGTCCTCGATCGCGGTGCTGCTCCTCTGGCGGGTCGTGCAGGGAGTGGGCAGCGCCATGATCTTTGCGACCGGGATCGCCATCCTCACCTCGGTCTTCGATCCCGGCGAGCGCGGCCGGGCGCTCGGCATCTCGGTCGCCGCCGTCTATGTCGGGCTCTCCCTCGGCCCCTTCCTGGGCGGGATCCTGGTCCAGCACCTCACTTGGCGCAGCGTCTTCGTGGTGCTCGTGCCGCTGGGGCTCCTGACCATCTGGCTGGTCATCTTCCGTCTCAAGGGCGAGTGGGCCGAGGCCCGGGGGGAGCGGTTCGATGTAACCGGCTCACTCATCTACGCCCTGGCCCTGATCGCGCTCATGTACGGCATCATCCTGCTGCCCCGAGCTTGCTGTTTCTGGCTGATCGGGGTCGGGATCGCCGGGCTGGCAGGATTCGTGGTCTGGGAACAGCGGGTGACCCATCCCGTCTTCGAAGTCCGGCTCTTCCGCGGCAACCGCACCTTCGCTTTTTCGAACCTGGCCGCCCTGTTCAACTACAGCGCCACCTTCGGGGTGACCTTCCTGCTGAGCCTCTACCTGCAGTACGTCGGCGGCCTGAGCCCGCTGGCGGCGGGGACGGTGCTCATCGCCGCCCCCATCACCCAGGCCGTGCTCTCCCCCTTCGCCGGCCGGCTTTCAGACCGCATCGAGCCCCGGATCGTGGCTTCAGCCGGCATGACCCTGACCACCCTCGGCCTTCTGCTGCTCTCTTTCCTCGGCCCGGACACCCCCCGGGCCTCCATCATCGGCACCCTGGTCGTGCTCGGGACCGGCTTCGCCTTCTTCTCCAGCCCCAATACCAACGCCATCATGAGTTCGGTCGAGAAGCGGTACTACGGGATCGCCTCGGGCTCGGTGGGCACCATGCGCCTGGTGGGCCAGCTGCTGAGCATGGGTATCGCCACCATTGTCCTCACCGTCATCGTCGGCCGGGTGCAGATCACGCCGGCCTATCACGCCGCCTTCATCACGGCCGTGCGACTCTCCTTCACCGTCTTCGCGGCCCTCTGCTTCGCCGGTATCTTCGCCTCGCTGGCCCGCGGTCCGGCACGGCCGACGCGGACCGGCTGAACGTTTCCCTTGCGTGGTACGTGACAGGGCACCAGTCAGGAGGCGGCATGTCCCGGGAGAACTTCCACTGGCAGGCGTATTTCTACGATCCTGTTATCGGGCGATTCAACCGGGTGCTGCGGGAGATCGCGATCTCGATGCTCCCGCCGTGCGAGGGCGGCGCGGTTCTCGACGTGGGTTGCGGAACCGGGATGCACCTGGAACGATACACCCGATCCGGCTGCCGGGTAGCGGGCATCGATCTTTCACCGGCCATGCTCAGGATCGCCCGGAAGCGTCTCGGGGATGATGCCGATCTGAGGGAGGGAGATGCCCGGGAACTGCCTTTCGAAGACGCCTCTTTCAAGGCGGTGCTCGCCTCTTTCGTCCTCCACGAACACTCACCGGCAGATCGGCTCGCGATCCTGGGACAGATGGAACGGGTCCTGCAACCGGCAGGGCGGGTGCTGATCACCGACTTTCACCCCGGTCCCTGCCACGGGCTCAGGGGACACCTGATGAACGCGGGCATCACCGTTCTGGAGCGGATGGCCGGACGGGAACACTATCGGAACTCCCGCCTCTTCCTGGCCGGCGGAGGGCTCATCCCGCTCCTCGACGAGATCGGGATGACCCTCGAGGATTTGAAAGTGGTCGGGGGCGGCACCGTGGGACTCCACCTGCTGCGCAGGTGAACAGAGGAACCTCCCTCAAGGGTGATCACGAGGGTCATACCGTCGTCTATCTCGCAGGCACCGACGCAGGTTATCCGTGAGAATGAAATGGCACCTGTCCCATCATCCAGTACCTTGTCGGGATGAAGGAGTTGACGCACTTCAAGGCGATGCTGGTCGAACGCGGAATAGAACTCGGATGGGTTGAGGATACACTGAATCAACCCGATAGAGTTGAGGAAGAAACAGATAAAACACGTCATTATCTGCGCCGCATTCCAGAGTTCGGGAACCGCTGGCTGCATGTCATCGTCAATAGCGGTGTGAAACCACCCGTGCTGGTGACAGCTTTCTTCGACCGTCGATTGAGGATTGAAAATGAGAATCAAAGTTGATAGGCAGAGCGACGCACTCTACTTCAGGTTGGATGAGCAGAGGATCGTAGAATCGGAAGAAGTACGCCCGGGTGTCATTCTGGATTTCGATGAAAACGGCCGAGTAGTTGGTGTCGAATTCCTTGGAATATCCTCCCGAGTCAATGAGAAGGAATTGACAAATCTGCAATTTCAAACAGCCTGACAGAGTCAACGAAATGTCACTCTATTCCAGCCCGATCCAGAGATTGCGATGAATTCCGGACGATTCCATCGTCGGAAGGTCGACCTGCCCGCCGGTTCATTCACGGTCTGAAGACAACCCGGCCATTCTGAAACGATCCGCCCCTCCACTTTCCTGAAACCTCCCGGAGACGCCCGCCGTATATCTGAACGGTTCACCTGAACAGTTCAGATAAGCGCCCTGACATCCACATACCCCGACACCGGAGCCCGGTATGACCCGCAAGACCGCCAGTACCATGTACGGCGACCTCGACCTGCTGGTCCTGCACACCCTGCGGGTGGCGGGACCGGCTCACGGTCTGGGGATCATCGACGCCATCGAGGCCAGCTCGGACGGCAGCATCCAGATCGAGGACGGCGCCCTCTACCGCTCCCTGCACCGGCTCGAGGAGCACGGCCTGCTCGATTCCGAATGGCGCATCAGCGAGAAGAACCGCAAGGCCAAGTTCTATGTCCTCACCCCGGCCGGCGAGAAGGAGCTCGCCCGCGCCCAGGCGGAGTGGGAGAACCACACCCGGGCCATCGGCCGGGTCCTGGGACTGGGCTGGGAGATCGCTCCGTGAAGAAGAATCCCGGCTGGAAGCGCCTTTTCCGCCTGACCGAGTCTGACGAGCACGTCGAAGCCCAGATCGACGACGAACTGCGTCATCATATCGAGGTACTTCTCGAGCGCTACCGCTCACAGGGGATGAGTGGGGATGAGGCCCGGGCCGCGATCGCGCGGCGCTTTCCCGATGTCGAGCTCACCCGTACAGATCTCGTCGAAAGCACCGGCCGCGCCGTGCACAACCGCCGGCACCGGCTTTACCTCGACGGCCTGCGCAGCGATCTGCGGGCTAGCCTGCGCCAGTTCCGCCGCCGGCCGGGATTCACGACCCTGGCCGTGTTGACCCTGGGTTTGGGAATAGGTGCCAGCACCACTCTCTTCAGCGTCGTCAACGGAATGCTGCTGCGGCCCCTGCCCTATCCGGACTCAGAAAACACTCTCTCTATCGGCACGTGTGACGTCAGCACCCCGGCGTGGGTGAGTCCCTGTACGGCACCGGAGTTCCTGGCTCTGGCCGACCGCACCTCCGTCATCGAGCAACTGGCGGCTTCGCGGCAGACAACCCTGGATGTGACCGGGGGAGATCGCCCGGTACGGCTGACCGTCGCTGGTATCACCGAGGATTTCTTCCACGTCCTTCGTTCCGTCCCGCAGCTCGGTCGTTCTTTCACCGCCCAGGATTATCTCCCCGGCCGCTCGACGGAGCCGGCGACCGGCACATGACGTTCTACCGGTTCGTGAT
>CAYSYY010000212.1:0-6571 GCA_964435265.1 uncultured Gemmatimonadota bacterium | reverse complement strand
CGCCGCAGGGTGGAATGCATCGGCCCTCGAATGCGAGCGTAATTGCGGAATGGTGCAGGAAGACCTCATGACGCCACCGCCCCGGGTTCCCGCATCTCTCCCGGGGCGGCCCCCCTCCCTGCGCCGGAGGGGCGGCCACCCCCGCCGCCTCCCTGTCCCTTCGGTCCGCACTCCCGTCTTCTTCGGTCTGCTCTCCTGCCTTCTGGCGGGCCTGCTGCTCACCTGCTGCGGACTGCTCGATCCCGACCAGGCTCCCGATGAGATCCTGCCGGTCCGCCGGCTGGACCCGCTGCTGCCGACGGCCGGGGTAGCCTTCTCGGCCCTGCCCGACAGCACCGGGGGGAGCGGGCCGTACGTGCTGCGCTGGACCCTCCCGACCACGGCCCGCACCGTCCTGACCTCCGGGGGGGTGCTGGAGGCCGTGGTCCGGGCCGCGCCGGGGATCCAGGCCACCCTCGAGGGGCTCGATCCCGCCGCCGGCACCTGGCTCGCCCTGGCTCACGGCACGGGCTCCGGACCCGATTCCCTCGACCTGTGGTGGACCGGCGCCTGGTCGGATCGGGCGGCGGGCCGGGATCTGGTGGACGCCGACGGCCGGCTGCGCCTGCGCCTGAGCGCCCACGCCGCGCCCGACCGGGCGATCGTACGGGTGCTCGAGGTCCCCGCCGGGATCTGGACCCGCGAGCCGCCGGGGCACACCCTCGCGACCGACGGCGCCAATCTCCTGCTCATGGGAAGCGGTACGATCCGGCGCTGGAGCGTTCAGGGGGGCGAGCTGGCCAGCCTGACGGCGGCCGGTCCCCCGCCCTCGTTCTGCCGCACGCCCAGCCGCTATCTCGGCGTCACCGGGACCGAGATAGTAGTGCTGGGCAGCTCCGGCGGCACCTGGTCACGGGCGGCGTTCCTGCCCTGGACGGATCACGGAGGGGTCGCCATCACCACCGACGGGACCGACCTCTACCTCATCCGGCACCCCGGCCTCGGGGGGGGCGATCTGCCGATGCTCTACACCCTTTCGGAGATCCTGCTCTTCTCGACCCACCGGTTCGACCGTGCGGTGACCGATTCCACCGAGCTGCGCCGCTGGGCCATGACCGGCGGCGTGGGCCCCGGCCTGGCCTGGTGGTCCGACCGGCGGGTGCTCGCCGCACCGGGGGAGCAGGACGGGGCTTTCGGGCTGGTCACCTTCACCCGGGCCGGCCGCTTCCGAGAGTTCATCCCCCTGCCCTTCGAGCCGGGACCGGTACAGCTCGCCTTTGCGGGCGACTACCTCTTCCTCGCCCGCGCCCGCCCCACGCTGGAGGCCGTGGGCTGGTCGGGCCCCTTCACCCCCGCCCCGCCCCCGGCCGCCCTGCTCTGGCGCTGGCGGGCGCCCTGAATACGCCGTTCTGCAGGTACGGCGTGGTAACCCGGTCTATCTCTCCGGGAATTCCGAACGGGTCAAGGCATCCATATCGGCGGGCGGTTCCGCCGCTAGCTCGATCCGCTCGCCGCTCACCGGGTGGGTGAAGGCGAGCCGGGCGGCGTGCAGGGCCTGGCGGGGCATCAGGGCGAGCAGCTCGCGGGCGCGGAGGCGGCGTTCCGGGAGCAGGCCGCGCACCGCTTTCTCACGGCCGCCGTAAAGGGGATCGCCGAGCACCGGGTGGCCGATACGGGCGGCGTGCACCCGGATCTGGTGGGTACGGCCGGTCTCGAGCCGGCAGGCGAGCACCGCCGCCAGCTCCGAGACGGCCGACGTCCGGTAGCGGGTCAGGGCCCACCGGGCGCCCCGGGGGATGCCGGGGGGAAGGATGTGACCTTCCCCCTCGGAACTGCCCCCCCCACCCACCGCTTCGGGATCACTGTCCGCGCCGGCGGGGCTCCCGGCCTCTAAGCGGCGACGCTGGACTTCATCCGGCCGGTGCGGTGTCTCCCCCGGCCGGCCCCAGCGCCGGTCCAGCTGATGAGCGCGCGGTTCGTATGAGGCCATCTTCTTCCGGTCGCCGCGGCTGCGGCCGATCCAGGTCTCGATCTCCCCCGCTTCAGGTTCGGGACGACCCCAGACGACCGCGGTATAGCCGCGGACTATCTCCCGGGCTTTCAGCGCGGCCGAGAGGGCGGCGTGGGCGGTGTCGGTCTTGGCCACCAGCATCAATCCCGAGGTGTCCTTGTCGAGCCGGTGGATGATCCCGGGGCGCAGCACCCCGCCCACTCCTTCCAGATCGGTGCAGTGCGCCAGCAGGGCGTTGATGAGGGTGCCGGAGGGGTGACCGGGAGCGGGGTGCACCACCAGACCGGCCGGCTTGTTCACCACCAGCAGGTGGCGGTCTTCGTAGCGGATATCGAGCGGGATCGCCTCGGGCGTCAGGGAGGGTGCGGCGGCCGGCGGGATCACAACCGTGACCAGCTGTCCCGGCCGCACGTGCAGCGAGGCCTTCACCCCGCACCCGTCTACAGTGACCAGGCCGGCGCGGATGAGCGACTCGATCCGGGATCGGGAGAGATCGTCGAACTGCCGCGCCAGGAAGCGATCGAGACGTTCGGAGGGCTCGAGCGGAGTGGTGATCCGATCCGTCCCGGCGGTGACGAGGATCTCGCGGCGCTCAGCCGGGGGCGAGGCCATCGCTCTCCTCGGGATCTCCGATCACCAGGAAGAAGAGCATGAGCAGCACGACCCCGGTGCTGACCCCCATGTCGGCGACGTTGAAGATCGGCCAGATGAGCTGCTCGGAGAGACCGACCTGGATGAAGTCGATCACCTCACCGAAGCGCAGGCGATCGACGACGTTGCCCAGCGCTCCGGCCATGATCATCGCCAGGGCGAGGCGCGGCCAGTATTCCCGTCTGGGCAGCGTCACGAGGTAGTAGCCGATGACGATCGCCGCGACCACCCCGAAGATCGAATGGAAGGTCGAGGTGGCGAGATGCAGACCGAAGGCGGAGCCGGGATTCTGGATGTAGGTGATCCTGAGCAGGTGGCCTATGACGGTGACGCTCTGGTTCTGCGTCATGGTAGCCGTCACCAGGGCCTTGGTGGCCTGGTCGAGGGCCAGGATCCCCGCAGCGAGAGCGAAACTCCACATCAGGCGGTCGATCCGTTCTTCTGGTCGTCGTCCTTCTTCTTGCACGCGATGCACAGGCGGGCGTGCGGGACGATATCGAGCCGTTCCTCATCGATCGGCTCGCCGCATTCCTCGCAGTAGCCGTAGGTGCCGTCCTCGATCCGCTGCAGGGCGAGGTCGAGGTGGTAGAGGAAGCGGCCCTCGCGCGAGGCGAAGAGGAAGGCCTTCTCCCGCTCCATGGCGTCGGTGCCCTGATCGGCCATGTGGAAGGAGTAGGCCGAGATGTCTCCGGTGGATTCGGTGATGGTGGCTTTCAGGCTCGATCCCTCGAGGTAGTCCAGTTCCTTCAGAAGAGCCTCGCGCTTGGCCAGGAGCTTCTTCCGGTATTTCTCCATTTTCTGCTTCGGGAAGCGCCCGGGCATGGTGTGTACTCCTTTGCGCGGGCCGGCGGAGCGTAACCGTTCCCGCTCAGGCCTTCACAATTGATATCGTAACACGTTCGCCATCCACCTGCCACTCCTCGCGACGGTCGCTGCCCTCCAGCTCTCCGGCCACGAGCTCCACGGCCAGGACCTCTCCGGCCACCCAGGAGGCGTGCGCGGCCACGGCGGCGGCCAGCACGGGCGAGGCCTCGTACCCCAGACGCACCCGGTCGATCACATCGTACCCGACTTCACGCCTCAGGGCCTGCACCCGGGTCGTGAACTCCCGGGCGAGCCCTTCCTGCCGGAGCTCGTCGGTGAGCCGGGTATCGATCGCCGCCGCCAGGTCCCCCTCCCGCTCCACGACCAGGTGCTCCGGTTCCGCCGGTTCGAGGTCGACGTCGTCCGGAGCGACCTCGACCGGTCCGGAGGGGGTGGTGACCGGAACGCTCTCGCCGGCGGCGAGCCGGATCAGCGCGGCCGGATCGAGCTCGCGGATCGCCGCGGCCACCTCGTTGATCCGCGGGCCGTGCTTGGGACCCAGCCGGGAGAAATGCGGTCGGGCCGCGAGGATCATGAAGGCCTCCGCCGACGGCACGCTCTCCACCCTCCGCACGTTCATCTCTTCCCGTACCAGTTCCCCGAGCTCGTCCAGGGCCTGCGCCTGCCAGGGGTGCGGAGCGGTCACGAGCAGGCGGGCGAGCGGCTGACGCACCTTGAGCCCGGCCCGGTTCCGCGCCGCCCGGCCGAGGGTGACTACTTCCCGGACGAAGGCCATGCCCCGCTCCAGGTCTTCATCCACGAGCGAGGCGTCGCCGCCGGGGTACTCGCTCAGATGCACGCTCGGCGCCGCACCCTCACGCCAGGCCTGCAGGTTGAGCCAGAGCTCCTCGGCGGTGAACGGAACGAACGGCGCCAGCAGCCTCGCCAGGGTCACCAGGGTCTCGTGCAGGGCGGCGTAGGCGGCGTCCTTGTCGGGTCCCGGCTCCCCCTTCCAGAAACGGCGCCGCGAGCGCCGGACGTACCAGTTCGAGAGGTCCTCGATGACGAAGTGCTGCAGGTTCCGGGCCGCCCGGGTGAGCTCGAAGGCCGCCAGGTGCCGGCGCACCTCCCGGATGACGGCGTTGAGCCGGGAGAGGATCCACCGGTCCAGGGCCGGCATCCGGTCCGGCGGTACGGACCGGGCGGTATCGGGATGCCAGCCGTCCACGCCGGCGTAGAGGGCGAAGAAGGCATGGGTATTATGCAGGGTGCCGAAGAACTTCCGGCTGACTTCGGCAACCCCGTCGGGATCGAACCGGGTCGGGGTCCACGGCGGCGAGTTGGTCAGCAGGTACCAGCGCAGGGGATCCACCCCCCAGGAGGTGATCACGTCCCAGGGATCGACCGTATTCCCCTTGCTCTTCGACATCTTCTGTCCGTCGCGGTCCAGTATCATTTCCTGGACCAGGCAGTGCCGGAAGGACGGCCGGTCGGTGAGGAAGGCGCTGATGGCCAGCAGGCTGTAGAACCAGCCGCGGGTCTGATCCACTCCCTCGCTGATGAAATCCGCGGGGTACTGCTGCTCGAACAGCCCGGTGTTCTCGAACGGGTAGTGCCACTGGGCGAAGGGCATGGCGCCGGAATCGAACCAGCAATCGATCACCTCGGGAGTCCGGCGCATAGCCGAGCCGCATTCGGGGCACGGCCAGGTGAAAGCATCGACGAACGGTTTGTGCAGGTCGAGATCCTCGCCTCCGGCCGCCCCGGCGCGGGCGAGCAGTTCCTCGATCGAACCGATACAGAGCTGGTGGGCGCAGGCCTCGTTCTCACAGACCCAGATCGGCAGGGGCGTTCCCCAGTAGCGGTCGCGCGAGAGCGCCCAGTCCTGGTTGTTCTCGAGCCACTCGCCCATCCGGCCGGTCCCGATCTCGGGGGGGATCCAGTCGATCTCGCGGTTGGCCGAGAGCAGCTTCTCCTTTATGGCGGTGGTCCGGATGTACCAGGAGGGCTGGGCCATGTAGAGCAGCGGCGAGTCGCAGCGCCAGCAGAAGGGATAGGTATGGGCGTCCACGCCGGCCATGAGCAGCAGCCCCCGGGCGGCCAGGTCGCGCATGATGTGAGCGTCGGCCTGCTTCACGAACACGCCCGCCCACGGCGTCACCTCGCTCACGAAGGCGCCCTCGCGGTCCACCGGCTCCACGATCGGCATCCCCTCGCGCTGGCCGGTGAGATAGTCGTCTTCGCCGTACGCGGGGGAGGAGTGCACCAGCCCGGTGCCCTCTTCATCGGTGACGTAGGTGTCGGTGAAGATCCGGTTGGTGATCGCTTCATCCATCGCCATGAAGGTGAAGGGGCGCTGATAGCGCAGGCCGACCAGATCGCTCCCCTTCACCCGGGTGACGACCTCCACGCCCTCGCCGAACCGGCCGGGCGTGTTCCGGTCACCGAAGAGGTGCAGCGCCCGGCTCTCGGCCAGGATGAGCCGTTCCCGCCCGGCCGCGGCGGCGGCCCCCGCCCGCAGGTCACGGGCGTACCCCGCACCGTAGAGGGCGTCCAGTTCGTCGCGCCCGATCATCGGGACGGTGTCGAGTTCGATCTCGACGTACCCCAGGTCGGCGTGCGCAACCGTGAAGGTATTGCTGATCAGCGTCCACGGGGTCGTGGTCCACACCAGCAGGCTGCGCCGCATCCCCTCGGGCAGGGGGCCCAGCACGCGGGCCGAGCGCTCGTCCTCGCGCATGGGGAAGCGGACGTGGATCGATGGATCGTCGGCCTCGCGGTACCCGAGGGAGACCTCGTGGCTCGAGAGCGGCGTGCCGCAGCGCGGGCAGTACGGGCTGATCCGGTGCCCGCGGTAGATCAGCCCCCGGGTGAAGAAGCGGGAGAGGATCCACCAGACCGATTCGATGTACTCGTTGGTGAAGGTGAAGTACGGGTCGTCGAGATCGAGCCAGAAACCGATCCGCTCGGTCAGCCGGCGCCAGTCCTCCTCATAGCGGCGGACCGAGGCGCGGCACTTCTCGTTGAAGGGACCGACCCCGTACTCCTCGATCTGGGACTTGTGGGTGATGCCGAGCTCTTTCTCGACCTCGATCTCGACCGGCAGGCCGTGGGTGTCCCAGCCCG
>CAYSYY010000211.1:0-6656 GCA_964435265.1 uncultured Gemmatimonadota bacterium | reverse complement strand
TTTCTCCTTCCGACCCCGGTCGCTTCCGGGTGCTCCGGAATGACCGGATGAGCGCCGCGATCGGCCCGTGGGCCGTGTAGAGGAGCGCGACCGCCAGTCCCGCCCGGGGGGGATCGCAGGCGATCACGACGATCGCTCCCGCGGCCACCACCCACTTGAGCCGGTTCCGGGGATCGGTCCGGCCCAGCTCGGGGAATTTCTCGTAACCGATCCGGCTGACCATGCAACCCGCGAGCATGCCCATGAGAACGAGACCGCTCTCAAGGTGCACCAGGGCGCCGAAGTGCCTGCTCTCGAAGAGCCAGAAGGCGGTCACCGTCAGTCCCGCCGCCGTGCTCGGCAGACCCGAGAAGCGGCCGTCGGTGACCGTTCCCCCCGCCCAGATGAATCGCGACAAGCGCCACGCGCCGGCCAGGATGAAGAGCGCGCCCGCGGCCGTCACCACCCCCCGGGCGGCGGGGGGTGCGGCCACGCCGATGAGCACCACCGGCGCGACGGTAAAGGATACCAGGTCCGCCAGGGCGTCCAGCTCCAATCCCCACGGCGTCGGTGCGCGCCCGCCCAGACGGGCGAGCGGTCCATCGACGGCATCGAGGGCGCCGGCGGCTACGATCAGCCAGACCGCCGCCTCGAGCCGGGGCTGACTGAGACCGAACGCGTCCGGGAGCACGATTACCGCTATCGCAACGAATCCGAGAATCAAGTTGCCGATGGTGAGCAGGGTCGGAAGCATCGATGGACCTACTCTTCCCCCTCACCCGCCGCCGGCGCGGCGACCGGCGTACGCCCCCCGCGTACCCGTGCACCCGGGCGACAGAGAGGCCGATAATCCGCCGGCAGGCGGAGTTCCACGCGGCTGCCGAACCGGATGAGACCGAGCCTCCCGCCCCTGGCTGCGCTCTGCCCGGGTGCAAGATAGGGAACGATGCGCCGGGCTATCAACCCCGTGACGAGATCGACCCTCATCTCCCCCGCGGCGGTGGTGCAGACGTACCCGAGGCGGGGATTCGCACCCGCCCCCCGGCTCCAGGCCGGCCACCAGCCCCGGCCGCTCCGCGCCCATGTCTGGATCCGAGCATCGAGCGGAAGCCGGACGACGTGGACATTGAACAGAGTGAGGTAGATGTGGATGGCGCAGCCGTCTTCCTCGGCCTCGACCGCCACCACGCGACCGTCGGCGGGGGCCAGCGCGGTCATGGGAGCGATGCCCCGCGGCGGCCGACGTTCGGGATCGCGGAAGAACACGGCGGCGGCCAGGGGCAGGAGCAGGCCGAGAGCGGCCAGCGGCGCCGTCCGGCTGTCGCTCAGGGCACCGATCAGGAAACCGCCGCCGCCCAGGGCGATCGCCAGGGCGACGATGACGCCTCCGCCCCGTGCGATGGGCATACCATGCTCCTTCCCGCCCGCTCAGGAGAGGCCGACGCGCCTGAAGATCTCGTCGATGTGGACGAGCTGGGAGGACACGTCGAAGCAGGCCTCGAGGATCTCCGTCGGGACCGTTCCCCGGACCCGTTCATCCTCCCTGATCCGCTCCCGGAAGGTCGGACCGTCCTCCTCCCAGGCGGCCATGGCCGTCTCCTGCACCACGGCGTAGGCCAACTCGCGGGCCATCCCGCTCTCGACCAGTGCGGTGAGGACCTTCTGGGAGAACACCAGCCCGCCGGTGGCGTCGAGGTTGGCCTGCATCCGTTCGGTATGCACGGCCAGGTTGATCACGACATCGGTCATCCGGGCCATCATGTAGTCCAGGGTGATACAGGCATCGGGCAGGATGACCCGTTCCGGGGCGCTGTTGGTGATGTCGCGCTCATGCCACAGCTCGACGTTCTCCAGCGCGGCCAGAGCCCACCCCCGCATCAGCCGGGCCATACCGGTGACGCGCTCGCAGATGATGGGGTTGCGTTTGTGGGGCATCGACGATGAGCCCTTCTGCCCGGCTCTGAAACCCTCCTCGACCTCGCGTATCTCGGTCCGCTGCAGGTTCCGGATCTCGGTGGCCATCTTTCCCAGGGTGGCGCCGATCCCGGCCAGGACGCCGACGAAATGGGCGTGCCGGTCGCGCTGGACGATCTGGTTGCTGGCCGGCGCCGGCTGCAGCCCCAGGCGGGTGCAGACGGCGGCCTCCACCGCCGGTTCGAGGTGGGCGAAGGTGCCGACCGAGCCGGAGATCTTCCCCACCGCCACTCCCCGTACGGCCGCCTCCAGCCGCTCCCGGTGGCGGCGCAGCTCATCGTAGAAGACCGCCAGTTTCAGACCGAAGGTGATCGGCTCGGCGTGCACTCCGTGGGTCCGCCCGATACAGGGGGTGTCCCGGTGCTCGATGGCCCGCTTCCCGACCGCCTCACGCAGGGCCTCCAGGCCGGCCAGGAGCACCCCGCCGGCCTCCTTCAGGCGGATCCCGAGGGCGGTGTCGGACATGTCGTAGGAGGTCATGCCGAGATGCAGGTAGCGTCCTTCCGGTCCGATGTTCTCGGCCACGCAGGTGAGGAAGGCGATCACGTCGTGGCGGGTCTCGGCCTCGATCTCGAGGATCCGATCGATGCTGAAGGCGGCCTTCTCCCTGATGACCTCGACCGCTTCGGCGGGGATGCGGCCCAGATCGCGCTGGGCTTCGCAGGCCAGGATCTCGACCTCGAGCCAGGTCTCGAATTTGTGCTCTTCGCTCCAGATGCGGCCCATCTCGGGCCGGGTATACCGGTCGATCATGCGCCTGAGCCCCTCCGTGTTCAGCGGCCGCGGGGCCGCTCGCCGATGGTGAGTTCAACAGTGCGCTTGCGCGAGGATCCGTATGGATAGTACTCGATAGTGACCGTCTCGCCGATCGCCGCCTGCAGCAGCACCGCTTCGAGGTCCTCCTTGCCGTGTACCGCCCGGCCGTTGGCGCTCACGATCAGCGATCCCGGTTTGAAGCCCAGGGTCGCGGCGGGGCTGTCTTCAGCCACCCGCACGACGACCGCTCCCCGCTCGTTCTGCACGTTGTACCGGGCCACGTACCCGAAGCTGTTGTCATCGGTCTCCAGGCCCGTCCAGGCCTTGCGGATGTACCCGAAGGTGCGGATCTGCCGCAGCGCTTCCCGGGCCTGATTGATGGGGATGGCGAAACCGATCCCGACCGAGCCGCCGCTCTGGGAGAGGATGAATGAGTTGATGCCCACCACCTCGCCCAGGACGTTCACCAGCGGTCCGCCCGAATTGCCCGGATTGATGGCCGCGTCGGTCTGGATGGTGGAGGGGAAATAGCGCGTCCCGCTCTCGCCGGGGGTCATGAATGATCGGCCCACCGCGCTCACCACCCCCACCGACACGCTCGGCTGGGGATCCTGCAGCAGGAAACCGAAGGGACTGCCCAGGGCGATGATCCACTCCCCGATCATGATGTCGGAGCTGTCACCGAGTTCGGCCACCGGGATGTCCGCGGGGGGATCGATTTTGAGGACCGCCAGATCCTGCTGGGGATCGGAGTCCACCACCACCCCGGCGAACTCCCGGCCGTCGGCAAGGCGGACCGTGATCTCATCGGCGGAACCGACCACGTGGTCGTTGGTCAGGATGTAGCCGTCGGTGGCGATGATCACCCCCGAACCCAGCCCCCGGCTCTCGTATTCCTGCCCGGGGATGCCGCCGCCGAAGAAATCGGGGAAGAAACCGTCCAGCAGCCCCCGCCGGCGGATCCGCTCGGTCACGAAGACGGTGACCACTGCGGCGCGCACCCGCTCGGTGGCCGTGACGATGGCGGTGCGCCGTCCATCGCCGACGACGGCATTGACGGCGTCGCGGATCTCCTGCTGCCAGGCCGCCGGCAGGCTCGAGGAATCCGATCCCCCGGGTTCCCCGGTCATCGGGGAGGCGGTTTCGGTCGGGATCGCGCCGTAACCGCCGGGCTGCGTACCGGCCGTGGCGCCGCCGCTCGAGAGCAGGTACAGCGCCAGGAACCCGCCGGCGCCGCCCACGATAACGCCGGCGATCACGCTCACCGTCCAGGACAGAAAGGTTCTCTTCATACTCCTGAGCACTCTCCCCGCGGTCACTTGTTCCCGGCTATTTCCCGCTCCGCCCCGGCCGCCCGGGCGTCGGCGAGGAAACGTTCGAGGCCGAGATCGGTCAGGGGGTGTCTGATGATCTGCATCATGACCTTGGACGGGATCGTGATCACGTCGGCTCCGAGCATGGCCGCTTCCACGACGTGGAGGGGATGCCGGATGCTGGCCGCCAGGACCTGGGTCGCGAAGCCGTAGTTCCGCATGATCGTCACCAGCTGACGGACGAGTTCCATCCCGTCGTGCTGGATGTCGTCGAGGCGACCCAGGAAGGGGCTGACGTAGGTGGCCCCGGCCTTGGCGCACAGCAATCCCTGGGCCGGGTTGAAGATCAGGGTCAGGTTGGTCCGGATGCCCTCGGCGGTCAGGATCTTGCAGGCCTTGAGCCCTTCGGGGATGGTCGGAAGTTTCACCACGATGTTGGGGGCGATGGCGGCCAGGATCCGGGCCTCGACGACCATCGCCTCGGACTCCAGTGCGAGGACCTCGGCCGAGACCGGCCCGTCCACGATCGAACAGATCTCGCGCAGCAGGTCGTGATGCTCCCGCCCCTCTCTGGCCACCAGCGACGGATTGGTGGTCACGCCGTCGAGGACGCCCAGCGCGACGGCCTCCCTGATCTGTTCGATATTCGCGGTATCCAGGAAGATCTTCATGCCACCCTCTCATTCCGGATAGATGACGTCCTCGAGAAAGAGTCCCTGCGGCGGTGCCGTCAGCCCTTTCGCGGCCGGACCGGGGGCATCGAGACGCTCCCGGAAGAAAACCGGGGAATGGACACCGCGCCCCAGCTGGACCATCTCGCCGACCAGTCGCCGGACCATATGGTGCAGGAACCGGTTGGCGGCGATACGAAAGGTAAGCTCCGTTCCCTGCTCCTCCAAGGTGAAGGCGGTGACCGTGCAGCGGGTGTGGTCGGATCCGGAGCGATGGGAACAGAAGTGTCCGAAGTCGTGTTCACCGAGGCAGAGGGGGAGCATCTCCCGGATCAGGGTCAGATCGAGAGGGCCGTGAACGTGCCAGTGGGTGGTGCGTCTGAGAGGGGAAGGCGTGCGGGTTATCTGATAGCGGTACCGACGCGCTCCGGCACTGTAGCGGGCATGGAATCCCGGCGGTGCCCAGGTGAGCGCTCTCACCGCACAGGTCCCGCCCAGCAGTCCGTTGAGCCGGCGCCGCAGATCGTCGAGATCGGGATAGCCGGCCGGCAGCACGACGTGGGCGGTCTGAGCTTCGGCATGGACACCGCGGTCGGTCCGGCCCTGGCCCACCACCGCGACGGGAGTGCGCAGGATGACCGAGAGTGCGCGCTCCAGATCGGCCTGGACGGTCCTCAATCCAGGCTGGACCTGCCAGCCGTGATAGGCCGCTCCGTCGTACTCCAGGACGAGTTTCAGGACGGTCTCGGGCACGCGCGGTTCCTCCGTTCTCACCCCTGCGGCCTGATGCTCCGGGGAGGCACAGCTTTTCGTTGACTCCCCTCGGCCTCAAGGGTATTGTGCCCGAGCTTGCCTGGTCGGTACAACACGCGTTTTCAAGGACCGTTCCCTACGGAGGTTGGGCAGCGTGAAGGCATTGATACGGTTCATCGGATACATCCTCTTCTTCATCCTCTCGCTCGTTCCCGCGGGCCTTGCCTATCTCCTGGATGCCGGCGGCAACGAGGTCGGTCTGATCTACCTGGGAACGCTGCTGTGGGCCTCACTGATCTGGGGAGCGATCCACACCCGGGGAGTGATCCGCTATCTCCTCTTCGTCCTGCTGGCGGCTCTGCCGGCCGGCGCCGGTTACCTGTACCACGCCCCGACCGCCGTGCTCATCCAGCTCTACGCCGCCGCTCTGTTATGGACCTTCGCCTTCTGGGGGCTCTACGAACTGATCACCCGCCACGAACGGGAATACTGATTCCGGGAAAAAACGAAGGGGACCCGAAAGTCCCCTTCGCCGGCCCCGGCGGCGCCTGCAGCCCCCCTTTTTGCAGGCACCACCCGGGGCCGTTCGGTTGATGCCCCAGCGGACGTTCCCCGCTCTACCCGCGGGCCGGGCGCCGCCTCTCCGGCCCGACTCCGGGCCCTCCCCCACCTCCCACCCGGCAGCTCTGCCGCCACGATCTCCGCACCAGTCCCGGAGCCGCTTCGCGGGCGACGATCAGCCGCACCTCATCGACCGGCCGCCCGTCGCGATCCGCCGACGCTTCCAGCCGCACGCCCGGCCCCAAGCCCACACACAGCACCCATCCACTCGGACAGGGTCCCCCCTCTGCGTCGAACCGGGGCCGGAGTGCGACTTTCTCGATCTTCAGTTCCCATTCCATCAACCCCACCCAGAGACAGTCCTGTACCCGGCTGTCGCTCAGCACACTGGCGAGGATCCGGGCTTCGGATCCGTTTCCGGGCGGCGCCGGCACGGCCTACTGCTCCTCCGGCTCCTCGCCGGTCGCGATGGTATCTTCGTCGGTTGTATCGCCGTCACGATCCAGGAACTGAACCCGATCGGCCCGGATCTCGATCTGGGAGCGCTTCTCACCCTTCTCGGTCTCCCACTCGCTCGAATTCAGCCGGCCGGTTAGCAGCACGGCGCTGCCCTTGCTGACGGCGCAAGACCACAAGCGCGCCTTCGACG
>CAYSYY010000210.1:2567-6677 GCA_964435265.1 uncultured Gemmatimonadota bacterium | reverse complement strand
GCTCCCCACCTTCATGATCTCGTCCTTGATCATCTTGTAGTTCACACCGAAGGCGGAGAGGATCTGCGAGGCGGAGCCGTCCTTGTCTTTGACCAGCGCCAGCAGCAGGTGCTCGGTGCCGACGAACTTGCTCTTCAGGGCGCGGGCTTCATAGGCCGCGATCTCCAGGACCTGCTTGGCCCGGGGGGTGAAGGGAACCTGCCCGATGGTCATCGATCCGCCGACCGTGGCGGTGGCGTCCTCGATCGACTGGCGGACTTCGTCCAGATCCAGGCCGAGGTTCTCGAGCACGTTGACGGCCACCCCCTCGCCGTCACGGATGATGCCCAGCAGGAAGTGTTCGGTGCCGATGTAGTCGTGCCCGAGCCGGGCGGATTCTTCCCGGGCCAGCTGCATGACCCGTTTCACGCGGTCGGTGAACATGTCATTCATGCGTCATCACTCCCTCCCGTCACGCCAGACTCTCGCGGACCAGATCGGCCCGCAGAACATCGCGCTCCCCCGGATCCAGGACGCGCCCCCCGCGCCGCTCCAGGTGCGATGCCTGCACCAGGATCGTAAGCACTTCTAATTTCTTTATTTCGACGTCCGAGAGCACCTGCATGTTCACTCCGAAACGCACCGCACTGAGCAGGTTCATGGCCTCGCGCAGCGGCAGAACCCGGGCGTTGCGCAGGATCGCCAGGGCGCGGTGGACCTTGTCGGCCACCTGGACCGGGGCTTCCCGCTGCAACGTGCGCCGGGCCTCGCGCTCGTAGGCCACCAGCTTGCGGCTGCCGCCTTCCAGCGCCTTGATGATGTCCTCTTCCGACCGCCCCAGGGTGAGCTGGTTGGAGATCCGGAAGAGGTTCCCGAAGACCGCCGATCCTTCGCCGAACACACCTCTGATCTCGAGGCCGAACCGGGTGATACGGCGCAGGACATCTTCAGCCTCGTCGGTCAGCACCAGCGCCGGCAGGTGCACCAGCAGACTCGCTTTCATCCCCGTCCCCGCCGCCGTCGGACTGGTGGTAAGGTAACCAAAATCGCCGCTGAATGCGAAGGGGAGTGTGCCGCCGAGCCTGTCGTCCACCCCATCGAGCTTCTCCCAGGCCGGCCCCAGCGCCAGACCCGGCTCGGTGCAGGAGAACCGCAGGTGGTCCCCCTCGTTCATGGTGGCGATGAAGCGCTCGTCATGGCTGAAGGCGATCCCCGCCGGGTGGTCGCTCTCGGCCAATCCCACCCCGATCAGGTGGCGCTCCATCAGCAGACGCCGGTCGTTCCAGGTAAGATCCTCCAGCGCGAACTCGGTGCGCACCGGGAAGGCCTCGGTTCGTTGCAGCGCCTCGGCCACCCGGCTGCGCACCTCGCGGCCGCTCGCCTCGTCGGCCCGGTGCGGGAAGACGGCGGCGTGGAGGTTCCGGGCCAGCCGTATCCGGCTGGACATGACCACGTCCTCCCCGTCCCCGGGTTCCCCGCCGCCGGCCGCGAGCCATCCCGGGGGTCGGGTGCTGAGTTCCTGCAGGGTGCGCTCGGCGTCCTCACCCATCTCACTCCTCCCCGGCATCGAGGTCCTTCAGGCGATCGCGCAGCGCGGCGGCCTGTTCGAAATCCTCATTGCGGACGGCCTCGTCGAGGGCGTCGCGCAGCAGCACCGGATCGTCCCCGGCGGGCAGTTCCCCGGCCCGGGCGTAGACCTTGCCCAGATGCTCCTCCGAGCCGTGCACGCGGCGCAGGATCTCACGCAGCGGCTCGGCGAAGGTGGTGTAGCAGGTCGGGCAGCCCAGCAGTCCCGATTCCCGGAAATCGCGGAACGACCAGCCGCAGCGCCGGCACACCGTGGCATCGAGCGGGTGCCCGCCCCCGCCCGCTCCGGCCTCCTCGGTGATCTGCTCGAGGATGTCGCGGAAGATGAGATCGACATGCAGGGGGTTCTTCAGCACCGGGGTGGGCACACCGCGCTTCTCCACGCAGCTCTGACAGAGATGCAGCACCTGCTTCTCGCCGCCCCGGACCTCGGTGTAGACGACCGTCGCAACCCGCTGGCGGCAATCCTGGCAGAGCATGCGATCCTCTCTCCCGGCGACGCGGCCGCGATCCTCAGCCGTTCAGCGTCCCCTCGATGAGTTCGAGGGTCCGCTGACTGCGGGCGGCCAGCGCGAGGTTGTGCGTGACCAGTATCAGGGTCTGCCCCTGCGCTGCGTTCAGCTCCCAGAGCAGATCGTGCAGCGCGTCGCTGCTCACCCGGTCGAGGTTCCCCGACGGTTCGTCGGCCAGCAGCACCGCCGGGCGGTTGGTGAGCGCCCGGGCCACCGCGACCCGCTGCTGCTCCCCGCCGGAGAGCTCGCCGGGCCGGTGATCGGCCCGCCCGGCCAACCCGACCCGCTCCAGCAGTTCCTGCGCCCGCTCCAGCGCCGCCTCCATCTCGAGCCCGGCCATCAGGGCCGGCAGCGCCACGTTCTCGCGGGCCGAGAACTCGGGCAGCAGGTAGTGGAACTGGAAGATGAATCCTACCAGATGGTTCCTGATCTGTGCCAGATCGTCGCCGGGGAGCCGGCTCAGGTCGCGGCCGGCGACCTCGATCGTACCGCCGGTGGGTCGGTCGAGCGCTCCGATGATGTTGAGCAGGGTGCTCTTGCCGCTGCCCGAGGCACCCACGATGGTGACGATCTCGCCCGGTGCGACCTCCAGGTCGAGTCCCCGCAGTACGCGCAGGGGTTCTCCGGCCGTCTCGTAGTGCTTGTGCAGGCCGCTCGCCCTGACCATCGGACCGTCACTCATCGCGGATCGCCTCCACCGGTACGAGCGCGGCCGCCCGGCGGGCCGGGTAGAGACTCGCGAGGAAGCAGATGAGCAGGCTCACGCTGGTGATGAGCACGAAATCCAGCAGGCGCATGTCGATCGGGACGGCGCTGATGAAGTAGACGTCGGGGGGGATCGAGATCAGCTTGAGGGTCTGCTGGGCCCAGCAGAAACCGTAGCCGAGCAGGAGCCCGAGGACGGTGCCGAAAACCCCCACGATCATCCCCTGGGTGACGAAGATCCGCTGCACCGCCGTCCTGGTCGCCCCCATCGCCTTCAGGATGCCGATATCCCGTTTCTTCTCCAGCACCACCATGATGAGGGTCGATACGATGTTGAAGGCGGCCACCATGATGATAAGCCCCAGCACGATGAACATCGCCCACTTCTCTATAGTCATCCAGGCGAAGAGGTTCTTGTTCTGGTCGACCCAGGTATAGATCCAGTACGGGTACTGCAGCAGCCGCTCCAGCCGGGTCTTGACCGCGCCGGCCCGCCACATGTCGTCGATCCGGACCGAGAGACCGGTGATCCGCCGGCCCATGCCCAGCAGGTCCTGGGCCGCTTCCAGACTAAGGTAGACGTAGGCCACGTCGTACTCGTACAGCCCGGTCTTGAAGACCCCGGTGACCTTGACGTTGCGCATCCGGGGCTGGGAGAGCAGCGCCATGGCGCCGGTGGTGCTCTCCGCTTCCGGGATGACGGCCAGGAAGCCCTCCTGCCCGACCCCGCCGATCTGCTGGCTCAGGTCCCATCCGGCGATCAGTCCGTAGTAGTTCACGCGTCCCTTGGTGAAGACGCCGAAGTCCATGCTCCCGAACTGCAGCTTGTCCGACAGGTGGTAGACCGCATCGGCCGTGGCCGGATCGATCCCGCGGATGACGGCGGTGGTGCGCTGGGAGCCCTGGATGAGCCCTTCGGCCTCGACGAACGGAGTGACCCCGATCACCCCATCCACCGTTCGGACGCTGTCCAGGAGCGCGGGCCAGATCCCGCCTTCTATGCCGCGGTTGTGGAAGGTTATGATCCGCAGGTGGGCGTCGGTATCGAGGATCTTCTGGCGCACCTCGGTCTCGAGCCCGTTCATGGTGCTCAGCACGATGGCCAGCGCCGCCACCCCGATCGCCACCCCCCCGATCGAGAAGTAAGTGATGATCGAGATGAAGCGGGTCCGGCGCCGGGAGCGCAGGTAGCGCTGGGCGATGTAGCTCTCGTAGCGCACGCTCCGGCCGCCTCTCCTACTCCGGTTCCCCGGCTTCCACCGACCCCCCGGATCCTCCGGCCCCCTCCTGACCCTCTTCGGGGCGCATGGTCGGGAAGAGGATCACG
>CAYSYY010000210.1:0-2557 GCA_964435265.1 uncultured Gemmatimonadota bacterium | reverse complement strand
CCGAGGCCCCCGGTGGGGGGCATGCCGTATTCGAGCGCCCGCACGAAGTCGGCGTCGAAGTGCTGGGCTTCGTCGTCGCCGCGCTGGCGCAGCGCGAGCTGGGCCTGGAACCGTTCCCGCTGATCGTCGGGATCGTTCAGCTCGCTGAAGGCGTTGGCGAACTCCATCCCCGCGATGATGAGCTCGAACCGCTCGGTGAGCCCAGGCTCTCTCCTGTGACGCCTGGCCAGGGGGCTCAGTTCCACCGGGTAGTCGATCACGAAGACGGGCTGAACGAGGTGGGGCTCGGCCCAGTGCCCGAAAGCGGCATCGAGCAGGGCGGCCCGCCCGACCCGGCCGGTGAGGTCGACTCCGGCCGAGGCCAGGACCCGGTGCAGTTCCGCCTCGTCCATCGCCCCGACTTCCGGTCCGCCGTGGGAGGTGATGAGTTCGAGCCAGGATCGCCGCGGCCACGGCGGGGCCAGATCGATCTCACGTCCTTCGAAGGAGACCGTGGTGCGACCCGCGAGCACCGTCTCACACCAGTGGGCGAACATGTCCTCGACCAGCTGCATGATGTCGCCGTAGTCGGCGAAGGCCTGATAGAGCTCGAGCATGGTGAACTCGGGATTGTGACGCTTGTCGAGCCCCTCGTTGCGGAAGATCCGGCCGACCTCGTAGACCTTCTCCAGCCCCCCTACGATGAGCCGCTTGTGGTGCAGCTCGATGGCGATGCGCAGGTACATGTCGATCCCCAGCGCGTTGTGCCGGGTGAAGAAGGGCCGCGCACTCGCTCCGCCGTGCAGAGTCTGCAGGATGGGGGTTTCGACCTCGAGGAAGCCGCGTCCGTCGAGGAAGGCGCGCAGTTCGGTGATGAGCCGGGCGCGCAGCCGGAAGATCCCGCGCCCCTCGGGATTGACGAAGAGATCCACGTAGCGCCGGCGGTAGCGCAGTTCCTTGTCGGCGAAGGCGGAGTGGATCCGCTCCTCCCCGGTCTCCGGGTCCACGGTAGTCTTGGGCGTGGGGATGGGACGGAGTGCCTTGGCCAGCAGCTCGAGCCGAGCCACCTTGAGCGTCTTCTCCCCGGTGTGGGTCGTCATTAGGGTGCCCTCCACCCCCACCCAGTCGCCCAGGTCGAGCAGATCCCCGACCGCCCAGGTCGCGGCGTCCACCACGTCTTTCTTCACGTAGAGCTGCAGCGTGCCGGTGGCGTCGAGGAGATCGCTGAAGAAGGTCCGGCCGTGCCGGCGCATGGTCATCAGCCGGCCGGCCAGCCGCACCCGGGGCAGCTCGGTGTCGTCGCTTCCCTCAGGGCACAGGTTCTCCCAGTCGGCGAGAACGTCGGCCACCGTGTGGGTCCGCACGAAGCGGTACGGCCACGGTTCCACCCCCGCGGCGGCGAGTTCCTGCAGGTGCCGGCGCCGCACGGCGACGTACTGATCCTCCTCGGCCGTCCCGGCACCATCCGCCCCACCGCCCGGTTCGCCCGGTCGGTCGGATTCCTGCGTCCGGTTCGGTCGACCCGTTTCTTCCGGCTGGTTCGGATCGTGCTGCCGTCGTCCTCCGGTCACATCCGTTCCCCGTGGTCTGAGAGTGTCTCCGCGGCGTAGCACCGTGGCTACGTTTCCGGGCCCCCGGCTCAGCCGCCTGGTCGGCCGGCGCCAGCCCGAACCTCGCGTTCGCCGGTTACTCCGACAGGCTCCTAGGCCAATATATCGGCCCGCCGCCGCTCGACCTCGGTTATTCCCGCGTTGGCGAGGTCGCGGCGCACCACGCGCCACGAGCGGTCGAACCTCAGGAACGAGAGCAGCAGCAGGATGATGCCCTGGTGCGACACCACCAGGCGCTCGCGACCCGCCGGTTCCGATCCCGCTGCGAGCGGCGGCCGCCACCGGAGCAGTTCGCGCCAGGCCCGCACCACCCGGCCCCGGGCGGCATAGGCTGTCTCCTCGACATCGTACAGGGGCAGGAACTGGCGTGTCATGCTGCGCAGGAACCACCAGCGCAGGGGACGGGGTCGCCGGTACCGGCGCAGCGGCTCGTGTGCGATCGGCACGAACTCTCGGAATCCCGGGATGGTCACGATCGGAGCCGAAAGACCGTCCGCCAGGATCTCGGCGCTGGCGATCGCCCGCGGCAGAGGACTCGCAAACACCGTGGTGATGCCGCGTTCCCGGAAGACGTCCACCAGGGCTGCGATCTGCCGCCGCCCCTCCGCCGTCATCTCGCGATCGTCGGCGCCGCGGACGAGCCGGTTGTACTCGTCCAGTGTCAGCAGGCGGTGGCTGGAATAGAGGTTATCCCGCGTCTGTCCGTGCCGGACGATCCAGACCCGGTCGACGAGCCCTGCGGAACGCATACCCCCGCCTTCTTCCTAGTCCTCCGCCTTCGTCCAGGTCAGGAAACCCTCGATGAAGGCTTCCAGATCGCCGTCGAGCACAGACTGTATGTTGGAAGTTTCCACCCCGGTCCGGTGATCCTTCACCATCGTGTAGGGGTGCAGCACGTAGGAGCGGATCTGGCTCCCCCACTCGATCTTCTTCTTTTTCGAGGCCAGTCTGTTCTGCCGCTCCCGCTG
>CAYSYY010000209.1:0-6693 GCA_964435265.1 uncultured Gemmatimonadota bacterium | reverse complement strand
GGCGATCCCCCTCAGGTGGAGGGGGAACTCCACGTTCTCGAAAGCGGTCAGCACCGGGATCAGGTTGAAGGTCTGGAAGACGAAGCCGAGGTGGGTATTGCGGAAGTCGGCGAGCTGCTTCGGGGAGAGCCCGGAGGTGACCTCCCCGCCGATCTCGACGCTACCGGCGGTGGGGGTGTCGAGCACACCCAGCAGGTTCAGCAGGGTCGTCTTGCCCGAGCCCGACGGCCCCGCGATGCTCATGAACGAACCCTGTTCGATCCGGAGGGTGACTCCCCGCACCGCGGGAACCTCGACCGCTCCCGTCCGATAGGTTTTCACGACGTCGGTCAGAGATGCGGCTGCAGCCATGGATGGTGTCCTTTCTCGGGCGGCGGGCCCGGACGAGACATCCGCCGGGGACGTCAGCGCTCGCCGCCGTCGCCGAAGATCTCCTTGTTGATCGCCTCGACCGCGGTGCCCGGCGCCACCACCGGGATGGTGAAGGAGAAGGGCTTGGTGACCGGCATGAGGCAGATCTGGTCGGTGCAGGTCTGGTAGAACAGGCCCATCGGTACCGTCAGTTCGCCCAGTGCGGCGTCGGCCGGGAGGCGGCCGACCAGGCGGATGATGATGCGGTCGTAGTACTCCTCGCCCACCAGGCCGGGTACGTCCTCGCCCGGCCGCTGGTAGTCCTCGGGGTAGCGGACGAAGGGCCAGGAGACCGGCGAGTCCTCGGGCAGGCGCAGGGCGGTCGGGATCAGGGCCGGATCGCTCGTGCCGTGGGCGTAGAGGTGATAGCCGGCCATGATCTCGACCACCACCGCGGCCTGGAAGGTCTCGCCGGGATTGAAGCCGGTCTTCGATAGAGCCGGGGTTAGGTTCACGACCTCTTCGGGGGTGACGTTCTGCGCGTCGGCCTGAACGGGCGGGAAGGCGAGCAGAGCGCCGAGGGTGATGAGACAGGACAGGGTGGATCGGGTGCGCACGGATCTCTCCTCCTGTATCGGGACGAGGCGGTATCCGATCCAAGATAGGACCGGAAGCCCGGCCGTGCCACACCAGGGATACGGCGCGCCGCCGGAGCTTCTTCACCTCTCCGGGCGCGCCGGCGGTCGGTGCCGGTGCCGCCGGGGCGGTCGGGGTCCGGCCGGTTTCATCGTTCACCTCCGGGCGCCCGTTCTGTATGGTAACGGACATCACAGCGTATGTGTACTATTGTCGATCCCGACTCCTGCCCCTGCAAGGAGGCCATCGATGGCATGCTCCTGTCCCTCAAGGACCGCCGCCCGTCCGCGGTCCGGTCCGGCCCTGACGGCGGTTCTGCCCGCCCTCCTGCTCCTCCCGGCGGCGGCTCTGTTCGGGGTCGCGGCCGGAGCCCAGCAGACCGCCCCGCCCCTCGACATCGAGACGATCATGCAGGATCAGTCATGGGTGGGTTCACCCCCCGCCGGCATCGTCTGGAGCGAGGATTCGCGCTGGATCTATTTCTCCTGGGATCCCGAGCGGACCGGCACTCCCGGGACCTACCGGGTGGCCGCGGCCGGCGGGGTGCCCGAGCCGGTCCCCCTGGCCGATCTGCTCGCCCTGCCGGCGGTGGTCCGGCCGGGTTACGGGGGCGGCGTCGGCCTCTCCTTCGCCGGCGTCTGGGATGAGTCGCACCGGCGCCGGCTCTTCATCCGCGACGGCGATCTGTGGATCGTCGACGCCCGCAGCGCCGAGCAGGTCAGACTCACCTTCACCACCGAGAGCGAGGGTTCGGCGCAGTGGTCGGCGGACGGGTCGCGGATCCTCTTCACCTCCGGCTCCGATCATTTCAGTATCGCCCCGGACGGGGGCGAGCTGCGCCAGTGGATCCATTTCGAGACCGGCCGGCCCGCCGCCGCACCGCGCGGGGAAGCGAAGACCGAGCTGCAGCAGTGGCTGGAGCGGCAGCAACTGGAGCTGTTCGGGTACCTGCGGAGCCGGCAGGAGGAGCAGGAACGCAGTCGCGCGCTGCGGGAACAGTTCCCCGAACCAGACCGCCCGCTCACGGTGCGGCCGGGTTCCGGGGAGAGCTTCGCCGGCAGCGTCATCAGCACCGACGGCCGCTTCGTGCCCTACCTGCTCTACCTCCCCCCGCGTCAGCAGGGGCAGAACACGGTCGTGCCCGAATACGTCACCGCCGACGGCTTCACCCGCGACCGCAACGCCCGCACCAAGGTGGGTGAACCGCTCGGGTGCTACCGGCTGGGCCTCGCCGACACCGAACGGGATACCAGCTTCATGGTGGATCTCTCGATCCTCGACGACCTGGTGGCCGACCCGCTCGGCCCCCCCAACGCCGACGGCGACTGGCGGCAGGATCGGGGAGCGGTTCTCCCGGTCCGGATCAACCTGCCGCGGGTGGCCCCCGACAACCGGCGGGCGATCGTGGAGGTGAACTCTCTCGACAACAAGGACCGCTTCCTGCTGGGGCTCGAGCTGGAGACGGGCCGGATCCACATCGCCGATCACCAGCACGACGAAGCCTGGATCGGGGGACCGATCTACGGGCTGGGGTGGATGCCCGACGGGGAGCGGTTCTGGTATATGTCGGAGAAGACCGGGTACGCCCACCTCTATGTGAAGAACTTCGACGGCTCAGGGGAGCGGGCGCTCACGGCGGGGGAGTTCGAGATCTACGGCGTGCGGCTCGACGAGGAACGGGGGCGCTGGTCCTTCACCGCCAACGATACCCATCCCGGCGTGCGGCACTTCTACTCGATGCCGCTCGAAGGCGGGGCGTGGACCCGCTACACCGCCGGCGAGGGCGCCCACGATGTGACGGTGAGTCCCGACGGGCGGTGGATGGCCGACCTGTGGAGCCGGGCGAACCATCCCGCCGAGCTCTATGTCAAACGGCTGCGTCCCGGTGACGAGCCGGTCCCGGTGACCGAATCGACGACCCCGGAATGGCGCGCCTATGACTGGATCGCCCCCCCGGTCGTCACCTTCACCGCCCGGGACGGGGCCGTCGTGCACGCCCGCCTCTACCGGAGCGACGACTGGCGACCCGGCGGTCCGGCGGTGATCTTCGTGCACGGGGCGGGGTACCTGCAGAACGCCCACACCTGGTGGAGCTCGTATCCGCGCGAGTACATGTTCCACCATTTCCTGATGCAGCACGGATACCTGGTGCTGGATATCGATTACCGGGGTTCGTCGGGCTACGGGCGCGACTGGCGCACCGGCATCTACCGCTACATGGGCGACAAGGACCTCACCGATCAGGTCGACGGCGCCCGGTGGCTGGTCGCCGAGCACGGGGTGGATCCCGAACGGATCGGCATCTACGGCGGTTCTTACGGCGGTTTCATGACCCTGATGGCGATGTTCACGACCGACACCTTCGCGGCCGGAGCGGCCCTGCGCCCCGTGACCGACTGGGCCCACTACAACCACGGCTACACCTCGGATATCCTGAATACACCCCAGGCCGACTCGCTCGCCTATGCGCGTTCCTCGCCGATCTATCACGCCGGGGGACTCGACGGGGCTTTACTCATCTGCCACGGTCTGGTAGATACCAATGTACACGCTCAGGATTCCATCCGGCTCGCCCAGCGTCTCATCGAGCTCCGGAAGGAGAACTGGGAACTCGCGCTCTACCCCGTGGAGAATCACGGCTTCACCGAACCGACCTCGTGGATGGACGAATACAAGCGCATCTTCAGGCTCTTCGAGACCTGGCTGAAATAGCCCGGGAGGTACAGACATGAGCGGTGAATCGGAGCCAACCAGACCGCGGATCCTGCTCGTTGACGACAACGAGGCGATCCAGCAGTTCATGTCGGAGGTGTTCACGAGCTGGGGCCCCTTCGAAGCGAGCCCCTGCGACGTCGCCACCGTCGGGAGCGTGGCCGAAGCCCGCGAGCGGCTGGCGGCGGAGACCTACGACCTGGTCATCCTCGATATGATCCTGGAGGACGGGAACGGTCTGCAGGTCCTCGAAGCGGTGCGCGGGCTCGCCGCGCCGCCGAAGGTGGTGGTGATCTCGGCCGACGATCCGCCCGATCTGCAGCGCCGGGCGCTGGAGCTGGGCGCCCACAGCTTCCTGCGCAAGGGGGACGGGGTGGAGTCGCTGGTGCGTACCACCCTCACCGTGCTGGACGCCGCCCCGACGCGGGCGCCGGCTCCGGAGGCGCTCACGCAGGGAGAACGGCGGGTCCAGGAAACAGGCCCGGGGCGCGTCCTGGTCGTCGACGACGACCCGCTCGTGTCCGATGCGCTGGGGAGCATGATCGCCCTGCTCGAAGACGTCGAGGTGCGCCTGGCCTCGGGCGGCCGGGAGGGGCTCGCGATCGCCGGGGAGTGGAATCCGCACGTCATCCTGCTCGATATCGCCATGCCCGACCTGGACGGCCGGCAGACCCTGCAGAGGCTGGTGGAGGCGGGGGCGAAGGCACGCGTCATCATGGTCTCGGCCTTCCGCGATTCCGAGATCGCCCAGGAATGCATCGATCTCGGCGCGGTCGATTACGTCCCGAAGCCGGTGGATTTCCCCTTCCTGAAACGGGCCGTGGCGGGTCATCTGGCGCTGGCCCGGAGGGAGGCGGTGCAAGACGGATAGCGCGGTCGCCTGCCGGGGGCTGATCCGGCATTTCCAGAGGGGCGGGTACACCGTGCGGGCGGTGGACGACCTCGATCTGGAGGTCGCTCCGGGCGAGCTCTTCGCGGTCGTCGGCACCAGCGGATCGGGCAAGACCACCCTGCTCAACCTGGTCGGCGGGCTCGACACCCCCACCGCCGGCATCATCGAGGTCATGGGACAGGAGCTGGGGGCGCTCGACGAGCGCCAGCTGGCGCGGTACCGGCGCACGGTGATCGGGTTCATCTTCCAGGCCTTCCATCTGCTCCCCGAACGCACCGCGAGCGAGAACGTCGAACTCCCCCTGATGCTGCAGAACGTCCCCGCTCCCGAACGGCAGCGGCGGGCCCGGGAGGTCCTGGAACGGGTCGGACTCGGCGGGCGGGCCGACCATGTACCGAGTGAGATGAGCGGCGGGGAGCAGCAGCGGGTGGCCATCGCCCGGGCGCTCATCAAGCGGCCGCAGCTGCTCCTGGCCGACGAACCGACCGGCAACCTCGATTCACGCACCAGCCGGGAAATCCTCGATCTGGTGGCGGGCCTCAACCGCGACGACGGGCTGACCATCATGCTGGTGAGCCACGATGAAGCGGCGGTGGGGCTCATCGCCGGCCGGCTGATCCGGCTCGAGGACGGCCGGAAGGTCGAGGAGCGCATCCTGTGATCGCGCGCGATCAGTTCCGCTATTCCCTCTCCCACCTGGGCAAGGCGCGCCTGCGCACCATCCTCACCGCCGCGGGGGTCTCGATCGGTATAGGCGCCATGACCAGCATGGTCTCGGTCGGCACGGGCACCCAGCGCAACGTCATGCGTGCCTTCAACGAGGAGAACATCCTGACCGCGGTCACGGTGTACCCCGATTCCGGGGCGGGGCTGGACGCCGGGGTCGTGGACGAGCTGCGGCGCCTGCCGGGGGTGCGGGACGCCTGGCCTCAGATCACCCTGCCGGGACTGCTCGTTTTCGCGGGAGAGCGGTCCCTGCGCACCCTCGAGGGCCTCCCCGCCCGGGTCGTCACCGCCCAGATCGCCGACGGCCGGGTGGAGCTGCTCAGCGGGCGGGCGTACGGCGAAGGGGAGGAAGGGGTCATCATGCTCTCACGGCGGGCCGCCGAGGGGCTGCTGCCGGCGGGCGTGCCGGTCGACACCCTGGTCGGGGAGCGGGTCACTTTCATCGTGGCCCAGGCGCCCGGGGGTGAGAGGGGCGTTCCGGCGCCGGAAGGAGAAACGGGGGGAGAACCGGGTGGGGCAGGGCGGCCGGCGACCCGATCCGACGATCTCCTCTCCGGTCTGCAGCTCCCCGGCGGTCTCGAGCTGCCCTCCGGACTGGAATCGCTGCCGCTGGCGGGCATGCTGCGCGGGCTCACCGGGCGGTTCATCTCGTCGGTCACGCTCGAATGCGAGATCGTCGGGATCGTGGAAGGGCGGACCACGCTGACCGACATGCTGGGCGTGAGCATCTGGGTCCCGCCCACGGTCGTCGAGCCCCTCTACGCGCGGGCCTTCCGCAGCCTGGAAACGGTCCTCACCGGGGAGACCTACGGTGATTCCTATACCTCGGCCCAGGTGCTGGCCCAGGACGTCCTGGAGGTGAGACCGCTGCAGGACCGCCTGCGGAAAATGGGTCTGCGGGGGACCTCGATCCTGGATCAGATCTCCGAGATCCGGACCGGATTCGTCATCCTGAACGGGTTCCTGGCGGTGTTGGGGGGGGTGAGCCTCTTCGTGGCCGCCATGATGATCGTGAACACGCTGGTGATGGCGGTGCTGGAACGCACCGGTGAGATCGGTCTGCTCAAATCGCTCGGGGCGTCGAACCTGGACGTGATGCGGCTCTTCCTGACCGAAGCGGCCGTGATCGGTCTCCTGGGCGGGTTCGGCGGCCTGGTGCTGGGGCGGGTGGTGGCTGAGATCACCAACATCTTCGCCAACATGCAGTTCCAGCGGGCGGGGGAAGTGCACGTCGACCTGGTGGCCTTCCCCCTCTGGCTGGTTCTGGGAGGGCTCGCCTTCGCGGTCGGGGTCAGCCTGGCGGCGGGGTGGTATCCGGCCCGGCGGGCCGCCCGGGTCGATCCGGTGGTGGCCCTGCGCCACTACTGAGGGCCCGC
>CAYSYY010000208.1:0-6695 GCA_964435265.1 uncultured Gemmatimonadota bacterium | reverse complement strand
CTGCTTCGATCCCGCGACCCGGACGCTGGAGTACGTCAACTGCGGGCATCCTCCGGCGCTGATCGTGAGGTCGGAGTCAGAGGACGGCGCGATCAGTGAACTCACCACCGGCGGGTTGTTCCTGGGAGCGCAGCCGGGGGTGGAGTACGAGGTCGGGACCGAGATCCTGCAGCCGGGCGACTGCCTGATCATGTACTCCGACGGTCTGGATGAAACCGGGAACCGGATCGGTGAGATGTACGGGCACGACCGGCTCACCGCCCTCCTGCAGCGCTTCGAGCCGGGAATGTCCGCTCAGACCGTGCGCGACGCGATCGTGCGTGATGTCGAGGCCTTCCGGGGCGCCGCCGAGATCACCGACGACCTGACCCTGCTCGTCGCCCGCGCCCTCTGATCCTCCCGGCCGGTCACGCGCGTCCCTCTTCTCAGGTTGATCCGACGTATGCCTGCGGTCAGCCGTGGTGTCTGGTGAGCAGGGAGTGACGATCGGAACGCGCTGCGATCGTGCTGGCGGAGGTCGGAGCATACCGCGGAAGGTGACGCGATGGAGCACCGGCGACCTGTGTGCACCGCCTCGGGATATCTGCAACCCGCAACTTCGGCCTATCCACAACCCGCATCTCTGATAGTCCGCACCCGCGATCCCCATCTCATCCCCGCTTCGCTCCTCCCCGTTTTTCTCTTCGGTCTCAGCCTCGTTCTTGCGGTCGGTCCCGTCAGCTCCATCCGGGCCCAGCAGAACGTGCAGCGCGGCGATATCCGCGGGTACGTAACCGATCACGAGAGCGGTGAGGCTCTGCCCTTCGCCAACGTGATCCTGGTCGGCACGACCCAGGGCACGATGAGCACCGCCAACGGCTACTTCGTGCTGGTGCGGGTGCCCGCCGGGATCTGCTCCCTGCAGGTGAGCTACATCGGGTACGAGACCCAGTTCGTGAAGGTGAACAACAAGCCGGGGGAGATGGAGGCCCTGAACATCAGGATGCAGCCGCGCCCCCTGGAGATGGAAGGGGTCGTGGTCACGGCCTACCGGGAGGAGATGGTCCAGACGACCGAGCAGGTCAGTCAGGTCATCGTGGCGCCCGAACAGCTGGCGACCCTGCCCAGTATCGGTGAGATCGACATCTTCCGCTCGCTGCAGTTCCTGCCCGGTATCAGCGGGGTGACCGACGGTTCCTCGGGCCTGTACGTGCGGGGGGGCACGCCCGACCAGAACCTGGTGCTATTCGACGGCATGACCATCTATCACGTCGACCACTTCTTCGGATTCTTCAGCGCCTTCAACGCCGACGCCGTGAAGAACGTGCAGGTCTGGAAGGGGGGCTACCCGGCCCGCTACGGTGGCCGCCTCTCGAGCGTGGTGAACCTGATCGGCAAGACCGGCGACCGCTACCGGCCGCGGCTGAGCGCCGGGGCCAACCTGCTGAGCGTCAACGGAGCGGTGGAGTACCCGATCAACGAGCACCTGACCTTCATGGCGGCCGGGCGGCGCTCCTTCACCGACTTCCTGCAGAGCGGGCTGTACGAGAAGATCTACGATACCCTCACCGGGGATCAGGGCGGGGCTCCGGGGCAGGGGGTACGCGGGGGTATGCGGCCGGGAGCCGGCGGGGCGGGGCGGATGTTCACCGGCACCTACCGGCCGGATTTCTATTTCTCCGATCTGAACGCCAGGCTCTCCCTGATCGATGTCGGCAGGAACACCGTGAACCTGAGTTTCTATGCCGGCGCCGACAATCTCGACCGGTCCCGGAATTACGGCGATATGGGCTTCACCTTCCCGGGGAGTCAGGAGCAGACGAACCTGGAGACCAGCGACATCCAGCGCTGGGGGAACGTGGGTGCGAGCGCGGTGTGGACACGGCAGTGGCATGAGCGGTTCCGCACCGATCTCCTCTTCGCCGGCTCGGTGTACTTCAGCTCCTACGACCGCGGGACGAACATGGGGGGCAGCTTCGGCGCCCAGGAGGATTCGATCGGGATCGCCCGCGGCCTGGCCTCGGCCTCGGAGGAGGAGAACCGGGTCGAGGACCGCACCGTGCGGCTCGATGCCGCCTGGAACCTGGCCCGGAGCCATGAGCTGGGGTTCGGAGTGGAGCTCTCCCGTTTCAACGCCCGCTTCCAGACGACCCTGAACGACACCCTGCGGCTGATCGACCGGTCCGACACCTCGGAACTCTACTCCGCCTATCTGCAGGACACCTGGCGGATCGGTCCGCTGGAGGCGACCGCCGGGGTGCGGACGGCCCGGTTCGAGCAGACCGCGGCGAACTATCTCGATCCCCGTCTCTCGCTCACCTGGTCGCTCTCGGACCGCCTCAGCCTGAAGGGCGCCTGGGGGCACTACCGCCAGTTCGTCAACCGGATCGTGAACGAGAACGTGCTCGAGGGGAGCCGCGATTTCTGGATCCTGGCCGATGAGGAACTCCAGCCCGGATTCGCCGAACACCTGATCGCCGGCGTGAGCTGGGAGAGCGGCACCTGGCTGCTGAGCGCCGAGGCCTACCGCAAGGAGATGGACAACCTGGTGGAGTACACCCGGCGCGTCCAGCGGCCCGATCAGCCCGACCGTTACTTCTTCCTCGGAACCGGGACGGCCCGGGGGCTGGAACTGCTGGTGCAGAAGAAACGGGGCCTTCTGACCGGCTGGGTGGGCTACACTCTCGGCGAGGTCGAGCATACCTTTCCGGAGCTCAACGACGGCCGGCCCTTCCCGGCCGATCACGACCGGCGGCACGAGATCAACACGGTGGTACGCCGCACCGTCGGGGACTGGACCTTCGCGGCCACCTGGACCTACGCCACCGGCCGGGCCTACACGGCGCCCGAAAGCCAGTACTTCATCGAACTGCTCGACGGTGAATATCTGAGCTACATCCACATCAGCGGCAAGAACGCCAACCGCCTGCCCGACTACCACCGGCTGGACATGAGCGCCTCGCGCCAGTGGATCGGCGAGAGCGTGATCACCGAACTTGGAGTGAGCCTCTTCAACGCCTACAACCGCCGGAACGTGTGGTACCGCGAGTACCAGCTCGACACCACCCCGATCACGGTGACCGACGCCCTCATGCTCGGACTCACCCCGACCGTCTTCGTAAAGTTCAGGCTGAAGTAAGGAGAGCGTGATGAGGTCGTACCACCGATACCTGTCCGTCGCGGCCGTCGCGTCCCTGCTCCTGCTCACGAGCTGCTCCGACGGCACGATCACGGGGCCGGAGACGACCGGGGTGGTCATCCGGGCCTGCCTCTATACCGGGGAAGCGGTGACCGATATCAGGATCTCGGAGCCCCTGCCGCTGGGCAGCGAGGAAACGGTCATGCCCCCGGTCAACGATGCCGAGGTGTCGCTCCTGAAGGACGGCATAACCTATCTGCTGGTGCCGAGTGCGGGGGACAGCGGCTACTACCACTACCCCGGCTCAGATCTATCGGTCGGGAGCGGCGATCACTTCGAACTGCACGTCGTCGTCGGCGGCCAGACCGCCACGGCTCGGACGGTCGTGCCCGAGCCGCCGGAGAACGTGACCGCCTCGCAGGACAGCGTTCTGATCCCGGTTTCCTTCACCCCCGGTCAGCAGCTCGAGCTGGACGAACTCACCCTGACCTGGAATGAGGTGGAGGGGGCGCTCTGGTACGTCGTGATCGAGAACATCGAGGACGATCCGGAACCGGTCGAAAGCGACTTCCGCTTCGGCGGCGGGCGGCCGGGGATGTTCATCTCGCCGCCCACGACCCAGAACACCTATCGCGTCCGGGCCATGACCCTGACCCACTACGGTACCCACCGCGCCCGGGTCTACCGCATCAACCAGGAGTACGCCGATCTCTACTCGACCCGGCAGCAGGACTCGCGCGACCTCAACGAGCCGCTGACCAACATCACCAACGGCCTGGGGGTGTTCAGCGCCTTCAGCAGCCGGGAGGTGACGTTTGAAGCCGCGCCGGCGCCGGCCGTGGCAGGCGTGGGAAGTAATCCCTGAGCCCCGCCGGCTGTTCTTCAATACCCGTATCTGACCACGTGGATCGGGGAACGGTTCCGGAGCTCCGGCGGCGTCATCGGGAGTAACTCCTGCCGCCACTTCGATGCGAAGATCGGTCTCCTGTGTACCGTAGTAGGGTAGACGGCAGGGGAGAGCGTAGATCAGCGAGGCAATCCGGGAGCCGGGATGTCGACCGACACCGTCATCGCAACCCGCAATCTCACCAAGCACTACGGCGAGGTGCGTGCGGTCGACGCTCTCGATCTCGATGTCCGCCGGGGTGAGATCTACGGCTTTCTCGGTCGCAACGGAGCGGGGAAGACCACGACCATCCGCATGCTGCTCGGACTCGTCCGGCCGGATGCGGGCGAGGCCATCGTGCTCGGCACGCGCCTCCGGCCGGGGGAACAGCGGGTGTTCGCCCGGGTGGGCTGCCTCGTCGAGATTGCCACCTCGTATCCGAACCTCACCGTCCTCGAGAACCTCGACCTCCAGCGCCGTTTGACCGGGGCGCCGCGCCAGGCGATCGCCGGGATCATGACGCTCCTGCGCCTGGAGGAGTACGCCGATCGCCGGGCGGGACGGCTGTCCCTGGGGAACAAGCAGCGGCTCGCCCTGGCCCGTACTCTCCTGCATGAACCCGAGATCCTGGTCCTGGACGAGCCTGCCAACGGGCTGGACCCCGCCGGTATCGTCGAGATCCGCAGGCTCCTGCGTCGTCTGGCCGACGAACGCGGCGTCACGGTCTTCATGTCCAGCCACATCCTCTCGGAGGTCGCCCACCTGGCCGATCGCATCGGTATCGTGCACGCCGGACGGCTCATCGAGGAGATCAGCTCGGACGATCTGCATGCCGCCACCCGGCTCTGCGTGGAGGTCACCGTATCCCAACCTGAACGGGCGATCGCTATCCTGGCCGAGCAGCTCGGGATCGTCCGGGTCGAGCAGGTCGCCGGACAGCTGCACGTTTTCGACGGGCTCGACCGGACCGCCGAGATCGCTCGGGTGCTCGTCTCCGCCGGTATCGACCTCATCAGTCTGTATCCCCGGGAGGAAGACCTCGAGACGCATTTCATGCGGCTGACGGGAGGGGAAGGATGATGCTGGGGCAGGTCCTCGCCGCCGAATTCCTGAAGCTGCGACGCAGCCGGATCACGTGGCTCTCGTGGCTGGCGTTCTCGGTCATGCCGCTGGCCGGGGCGCTGTTCGTCTGGATCGTCAAGGAACCGGAGCGTGCCGCCCGGCTCGGACTCATGGGGCAGAAGGCTCAGCTGACGGGTGTCTCCGCCGACTGGCCGTCGTATTTCACCATCCTCGATCAGGCAGCCTGCGCCGGCGGGATGGTCCTGCTCGCGATCATCGCGGCCTGGGTCTTCGGGCGCGAGTACGCCGACGGAACCGCCAAGAACATGCTCACGCTGCCGGTCGGTCGGCACTGGTTCGCGACGGCGAAGCTGATCGTGGTGCTGGTGTGGTTCGGCGGGCTGACCGTTTCGCTCATCGTCGAGGGTCTTGTCGTCGGGGCGGCCCTGGGACTGCCGGGATTCTCGATCCCGCTGGCGCTGTCATCGTGTGGTGACGTCCTGCTGGCGGGGCTGGTCGGATATCTCCTCGTGCCCGTCGTGACCTGGATCGCGACGCTCGGGCGCGGCTACCTGCCGCCGATCGGCTTCACCATCTTCATGCTTCTGATGGGCAACGTGATCGGCGCGACCGGGTGGGGCAAGTGGTTCCCGTGGTCGATCGTGCCGATGCTGGCCGGCATGTCAGGTCCGCGGATCGAGGTGCTCACACCGGTGAGCATGGTCGTCGTGGGAAGTACGTTTGTTGCGGGTGTCGCCGCGACCATCTGGCAGCTGCGCTGCGCCGACAATACGCAGTAGCGCTCTACCGGCGATCGAGGCTCTGTCAGCCACCGGCACTCGCCGCATCTCGACTGCCATCCTGCGGCTCCTGAGCGGCATCCGCGTTCGATACCGTCCGGGCCGTGCCTGAATTCTAGGTCACCTGACCGGAGGCCGGCCGGGCCACGACGGCGATCCCGCGTCTCTTCACCGCCCGCAGCAGAGCGGCGTCGGTCCCGGTATCGGTGATGAGTATATCCACCTCCTCGGAGGCGGCGAAGAACTCCACTCCCTGAGCCGAGAACTTCGAGGCGTCGGCTATCAGCACGACTTCGTCGGCCAGCTGGACCATGCGGCGCTTGATGCGGGCGTGTTCTTCGGTGGCCACGGCCAGCCCCCGCTCGAGGTCGAAAGCGGTGCACGAGAGGAAAGTCCGCCGGATGGCGTACCGGGCCAGCGCTTCCTCGGCCAGGGCGCCGACGTAGGAGAGGGAGGGGGCGTCGAGGGTGCCGCCGGTGGAGACCACCCGCACCCGGGTCCGGTCGAGCAGCACCGCCGTCACCGCGATCGAGTTGGTGATGACGGTCAGGGGCAGGTCGGGGATGAGCCGGGCCAGCTCGCGCACGGTCGAGCTGGCGTCGAGTGCGATCACGTCCCCCTCCTGCACGTAGGCGACCGCAGCCCGGGCCATCGCCCGCTTCTGCTCCAGGTTCACCACTTCGCGCTCATCGAAGGGGATCTCCCGGCGTTTATCCCGCAGCCGCAGAGCTCCACCGTGAATGCGCACGAGCCGGCCGGCGGCATCGAGTTTGTCGAGATCGCGGCGGATGGTCTCCTCGGCGACCTTCAGGGCCCGGGCCAGTTCGAC
>CAYSYY010000207.1:1471-6705 GCA_964435265.1 uncultured Gemmatimonadota bacterium | reverse complement strand
TGATCCTGGCTACTACTCTCCTGGCCGGACTCTCCGCCTTCGACTGGGGCGGCACGGTTGATAACTCTACGACGCTGTACACACTTGACGGGGTGAATTTTGATCAATGGTGCAAACTATCCTTGTGGTATAGCAATAGATTCGGTGATTCTACCGAGTTGCTGGCGCTGGGCAGCTACACGCTCTCCTTGGAAGACCTGTTTATTCCAGATCTCGAGCGCTTACAGGTAAGTTTTTCAATTACCCCCGGAATCTCGGCTGTTGCAGGTCGATTTTTGTTCGCCGACTTCTCCGGATTTGTGTTGAACCATCCTCTAGACGGACTTTGGCTCATGTACAATCTGTCCAGAGCCATTATTTCTGCTGGCGTTGGCTACTCAGGGCTGCAGTTCAACAAAACCAATCAAATCCTCATGAGCCAAACGGATACAGCTGATGCTGAGGATACTAAGAAATTCCTGGGCTCCCCCAGATTGATCGAATCAATTCAAGTTACCTTGCCTGAATTGTTCAAACGACAAGACTTGATTGTTTCATTGCTCTCCCAACAAGATCTACGCCCTCAAGGAGAACTCCTCCAAGAAGGAGAGGAGGATCTTAACGCAGGGGGATTGTTGGGAGGAAAGCTGCACACAATCTATCTTGGATTGGGACTCAGCGGCCCGATTTCACTGCTCGACGGTGTGTACCACAATACATTTTTGTACACCGAGACTGGAAAGACTCTTTCGTACGTAGACGATCCTACCTCCAGTACCTTGTTTATCTATCAATACGAACCGATTCTCGCTTTCCTCGGCGGGATTAGTTTCGATTACTACCTGGAAGAACGATCTTATTCCAACATTGGACTGTCCATTTTATTCGCGAGTGGCGATACAGACTCTACCGGCTTTCTGGAGGGAAACAGTACGGGTTTAGCCATGCAGTTCATACCGATATCCAGACCCAGTTTCGGATTAATTTTCTCACCACAGTTGGGAAATATCATTCTCGCGGAGATAAATTACTCAATAAAGCCCTTTTCCAAATCGGGTTCTCCAGCTCTGCAAAATATACAGGCAGAACTGCAAATTTTGGGTTACTTGCGTCCCAATGCTTCCCCGATATCTGAAATTGGACTTGACCCAGCATCAAAAGCCAGATACTTGGGTTTCGAGGTTGATGGGACAGTCAGATTTCGTCCGTTTTCGGACCTGGGATCTGTGCTGTCTGTGGGACTGTTTCTACCGAACAATGGTGCCTTTTCAGGGGATAATGCAAAACCACAGTTTCTCGGACGCTTTGAGTTTTCTTTCAGCTTCTGAGCTATACTTGAATACAGAAGGGGAGATAGATGATTAGAAGATTATTCGTCATTTTCTTTTTCTTCCTTATTTCTGCTGCGATTTTCGCACAAAATCAAGCGATGATAAAGGAATTAACAGGAAAAGTTGAAATTCGCTCCGGCACTGGTCCCTGGCAACCTGCAAGAACAGGTGTTCGTCTTCCCACCGGCTCATACATTTCAACAGGCTTCAACTCCACAGCCGTCATGGATATAGCAGGTTCAGTACTTCAGGTCAAACCTTTGACCAGGATGCAGATTCAAGAACTCGCGGAGAAAGAAGGTACGCTATCAACAGAGCTTTTTCTTAGAGTAGGTAAGGTCAAAGCGAAGGTGAAAAGCGTAGAGGGGCTCACCCAAGATTTCAAGCTACGAAGCCCCGTTTCAACGGCTGCTGTGCGTGGAACAGATTTTGAATTTGACGGCGTAACCGTCACTGTAATCAATGGTATGGTCAGCTTTTCCAACACGTATAACCAATCTCGACTTGTGAGTGGCGGCGAGGATAGCTCGACGAACGGAACGGATCTACCCTCTCAGGGAAATCAGGGTAAAAGCGACCGCAGTACAGTACCGACGAATCTAAGTCCAACCGGTCAAGGAGCACTTAATTCTCCTGGAGCGCCAACATTGAAGAAGGCAACAGTAACGGTGATCTGGAATTGGTAGAGAGAGGGTTAAATGTGAAAGCCAAAGCATCTTTTTTCTGTATTTTGATTACTTCGAGTGTTGTCCTGGCAGGGTGTTTTTTCGCGCCGTGGGCATCAAGAGGTACGGCCAGCACCAGTATCTCAGTCTCCATGAAACAACCGACCGCGGCGTTGACTTCGATTGCGCTCATCGTATCCGGTCCGGACATGTCCACGATAGCCAAAACCGTCGATCTTCAGACATCCGAGCTCACTGTAGAGGTTCCCGCCGGTTCCGCGAGAACCTTTACCCTCTTGATCAACACGTTTTCGGTCACCTTCAAAGGCCAAACCACCGTTGATCTGAAACCAGGGGAAGAAGCGGTTGTCGATATCACCCCAACTCTCGAGTCGACGCAGATCATCATTCCCGACAGCGACAATTATCGGGTTGTCCAGATATCGGACATGGACGGGACGGGGTGGACCGAGATCGACTACAGCCAACTCGGTTTGGGGATGGTGAATTATTCGGAATTCAATCCCTACGATATTGACTTTGACAAAGAGGGCAGAATCTACGTCGCAAATAACTCAGATGGCGTCATCCGTCTTGATGACATTAACGACACCTCTGCAGAATGGGTTGTAAAGGGGGCAGGCGCTCCGTACTACGTCAATGCGATCGCGATAGACCGTGAACACAATTTTCTATATTTTACTATCCGCTACAATCAGAATGTGTACCAGGCAGATCTGAGCAAGACTCCTCCATGGATACCGGTGCTTTTCGATGTGATTTTGGAACCGGAAATAACTTCCTTTGACGCAAGTGGTATCGCCGCAGACGCGCAGGGCTTTCTGTATTTCGCAAACATATCAAGCTACCAGATTATCAAGTACGATCCCGATGCCGCTGCCGGATCAAGGGTTGTCGCGATCTACAACACGGATCTTGGATTTCCCTGGGATGGAATGGATGTGGTAGCGAAAGATGGCTATGTATATGTGGTGGACCACGATTCACCGACTCACGTTATCCAGCAATTCGACCAGAACTTGAATTTCATCCAGGGTTTCGGCAGTGTAAAAGATCCGCCTCAGCAAGCCGGAGAGTTCTGGAGTCCATATCGATTTGTCGCCATACTGAACAAGAAACTATACGTGTTGGACGACGGCACCGATCCTATTACATACAATCCTATGAGCCGAATCGTATCCTTCGGCAATGGCAGCGGTGAGGGTTGGGAGACCTACGGAAAGTATGGATCGGGAATTGGGGAGTTCGATTTTCCCTTTTCCTCTGGCTACTAGAATCCACACCGCTCCTTGAACTTTCGAGAGGTTAATTCCAACGAAGACACTGGTGGATACACGAAAATCGTTACACGCGGAAGATAGGACTCTGATGTGGCTAAAAATGAAGAGGCATATATCTCTTCCAAGTGCAGGTTTTTCCCGGCCGGTAGGGATTCATTTTTAGCCTACAATTTTCTTTCCCGCTCCTGTCAGATCATCTCCCGTAATTTGCTCGATATTCTCCAATTCACCGATCATTTCCGCACCGTTGAAGGGCATAAAAAATCACTTATCGAAGCGGGATGGCAGGATGACGGTTCCGGAAACATCGAAAGCTGTATCAGGGATCTGGCAGAACGAGGCCTTTTGACCGCCCGGACATCTTTATTGTCACATCTTCACAAGGCATCGTCCACCGACCAACCGCCTCCGATTACATCAATTGTCTGGCCTACACGGGATCGAAATCAACTTCTCAAACGGGGACTGAAGAGTTTCCTCGAAAACAATCGGCAAAACTCCCGGGCAGTACGATACATTGTACTCGACGACTCATGTTCCGAATACATCTCGGAAGATCTTCAGCACATACTCGCGTCGTTTGCTGCTAGGGATATTCCCGTTTACTATGCCGGCTTGCAGGATAAAATTACTTTTACCGAAAATTTATTGCGTGTTGGGAAATCATCGGGTTTGCCCCAAGAGATAGCAAAATTCGCCTTTTTTGGGCCAAACAAGCCTTATAACGATCGCACCTTCGGTGGAAATCTGAATGCGATGCTCCTGGCCACTCGCGGACAGCTAGTTGTGGTAACTGATGATGACATGATTTGTCAGGTCATGGCTTTTAATGAACGAAATCAGGAGTTGGCATTGAGCTCCAGAGCCGACTCCACTGATTTCCGATTTTATAAAGATCGAAAAGAATTGCTGGCATCAAACAGCTTCAAAGAAATGGATATTCTTCACCAACACGAAATCCTTCTCGGTCGAACGGTGCCACAGGTTCTCTTTCAACAACAGGATTGGAATTCTATTGATTTCGAGAACGCATCCACAGAGTTGGTTTATCACCTCCTGACAGAACAGACAATTGTATGTGCAACGATGGCCGGGATCTGTGGTGAATCAGGGATGGGCTCCCAACAATCTATACTAGGATTGACGGGATCCAATCGTGAACGACTGATGCAGTCCGCGTCGATCTACAATACGGCCAAGACCAGTCGCGAGGTCCTTCGTCACGCACCTAGTGTGACCATCTCCGATAGCAATTTGCTGATGTCCGGGAATATGGGTTTAGACAATCGCGATCTTCTTCCGCCTTTCTTGCCGATTGGTCGAAATTCGGATGGTTTGTTCGCTACAATCCTGAATACGTGCTTTTCATATAACTTGATCGGTCATCTTCCTTTCGCCCTACTTCATAGTCCTGCCACGGATCGAAAAACTTCTCCAGATGAATTCTTCGATGTGCGCCTCCGAATGACAGATATCCTAAGCCTCATTGTTCGGACCTATACGGTACCCGCAAATTCCACTGACAGAGTGAAAAGTTTACGATCATTAGGGGAGTACTTGTTGGATATTGGAAACCTACCTTTGCAGCAGTTTGAAGAGTCTATACGTCTTATCTGGTTGGAAAGTTCTACGAAAAAGCTTGAATATCTCGATTTTCTGCTTGATCAATACCGTAATCAACCCGATTTCTGGGCGAGAGATATTGACTATCTTAAGAAAAAATTGAAAACCGCGTCCGTCGAAAAGACAGCGCATTCCCCTGTGGATATATCTGAATACCACACCGAAAACAGACGAGCCAGAATTTTCCGTGACCTCGTGGCGGATTTTGGAAGTCTTTTAATCTGGTGGCCCACGATATTGCGTTTAACAGATGAATTACTATCAGAGAATATTACTTTGGTACGAACTGTTCGTTAAGACAGGGGTAGGAAATATTGAAAACTGAGACAATGATC
>CAYSYY010000207.1:431-1461 GCA_964435265.1 uncultured Gemmatimonadota bacterium | reverse complement strand
TCGGTATCATTGCTGTTAGTGAGTGACGCGATACTATGATAGAATGATGTATATGAAACTGCGAATCCAGCGCTCAATCGTCCTCGTACTTGCGGCGTGGATGATCTCGGGATGCTTTTTCGGCCTTTCAGGATCTAACAGAGACGCGGCGGCGGTTTTTTCGATTACAATGAAACAGCCGGCGGCACCCGTCACTTCGATGGTCCTGATCGTCACAGGTCCGGATATGGCGACAATTACCAGAAAGCTATCACCTTCTATCGACTCCGTAACTGTGGATGTACCGGCGGGAACGGCCAGAACATTCACGTTGCTAATCAATACGGTTTCGGTCACATTCAAAGGGGAAACAACGGTAGACCTCAAACCGGGTGAGACAAAGACGATTGCTCTGGCACCGGAGGTTGTTGCCACGCAGCTAATCATTCCCGACGCACTGAACAACAGGGTCGTACAAATCGGCGACATGCAGGGTTCGGGGTGGAAGACAAGAAGTTGGAGTGACCTTGGTTTTTCGAACGTCGATGAATTCATTCCCGTAGACATCGATGTAGATTCCCGCGGCTGCATCTATATCGCCAACTATGCCTATAATGGTGACAACGGCTTCGGACTTATACGCATTGACGATATGAATTCCAGCTACGAAGATATTCTCGCATCGAATAGCATCGTAGTTAACTCAGGTGTACAGGCATTTGCCATCGATCGCGATCGAGATTATTTATACTACAATCAGGGATGGGATTCGTGGATCTACCAAGTAGACCTGACGGAAACTCTTCCCTTGAACCCCATCAAGAGCTGGGACCTTTCCCCAGAGATAGAGACATTTACAGGGGGATTCGCTAATTTTACTACTCATGGAATGGCAATCGGGCCCGATGGGCACCTCTATCTTGCAGATGAAAATGACACTCTGATAGTTCGTTTTGATCCCGCCGGAGGAGGCGACACCAGAGTTGTTGGGGTGTTCGACACGACAATATATGAATATGAACCGCCGTGGGATGTGATGGTAAAACCACCT
>CAYSYY010000207.1:0-421 GCA_964435265.1 uncultured Gemmatimonadota bacterium | reverse complement strand
CCTCACGTCTACGTAAGTTGTCCCAACCGATACGCTATTCTTCAACTCGATTTAGATCTGAAGTATCTCGATAACTTCGGAGTAGAGGATGACTTGTCGCCTCCGGTTTCTGCAGGTGAGTTCAACGTACCCAAGCGGTTCGTGGCCAAACTGAACAACGGATTTTATGTGATCGACGACGGCTACAATTCACTTGAGGAATTGACAGTTGACAGACTGGTCGGGTTCAACAACATGAGTGGCGACAACTGGACGGTTTTTGGTACAACCGGTGTGGGAACCAACCAATTCCAGTTCTACGATCAGGGGCCAGTGTTTTAAAAGCTTGTGAAGCTATCCGACGCGCGTGAGGTGCTCGAAAGCCGATCGAAAGTGGGGCGTGAACCGCTCCGGCTGCTCCCGCAGGCGGCAGCGGATCTCC
>CAYSYY010000206.1:2429-6720 GCA_964435265.1 uncultured Gemmatimonadota bacterium | reverse complement strand
GAACAACCAGCGTACTATTGCCATAACGGGCACTTTTTCAGGCACCTCCCGGGCATCCGGACTTTCGGCGAAGGAGTCTGCTGTTCCCGGTGAAGTTCCGAAAGATGCGTTGGATCCGTCGCTTGTCGCGAGAGTTGCGCTTTATTCAGGCACTGAAGGGTACATGGTATCAGCGGTAACAGAAGGAAGTTTCGAGGTCTATGCAGACGCCAGCAAGCCCGCGGGCATGGTATTCATGAACTCGACGGGGAATAACCTGGGCTATCTGAGCCTGGGAAACGGTATAGAATCCATACCCTTGAACAAGACCGATACGGGCGTGACATCCATCGACCTGCAGACTCTGGTGTCCTCAGGGAATATCGTGGAGCCCGGGCACAATCCCATCGGCACTGAGATATCCATGACAGCGAGCGATATCGCCTCATACGTTTTCAGCAACGGAGCCCTGGGTACGGTCATCAAATCGCCCGACGTCGACGGAGACGGCATCGTCGACGTGGCAGCCGGCATATTCTACCGGTATGTGGTCAGATACGAGATCAAAGCGGGGAATTTCGGATCCGGCCAGACGCCGGTGCTCGCCGATCCCATTGTCATTTTTGGCTACATGCTCGAGATAAAGATATCCGGCCATGATGTGGATTTCCCGTCCGCAGTTTCCATCAACGGCCCCCCTGGTTCCGGGATTGAATCGGCAGAGAGCTGGCTGCTGCAGAGCTTTGGTACCGATGGCCGCTCCTATTGTGCACCGCCCGTATACGACCCGCCCATTCCTCCGGCCGGAACCTATGTTGTCGCATTCAATACCAGGACATTGACGTATAACCTGCCCAGCCAGGCGGAGATCACGGAATGTTGTGCCATTCCGGTGCCGACCGTGTTCACAAACGGCGACGGCACTATCCAGAGTGTATCCTGGGAATACCGGTTGAGTGACGGTTCGGCGACGATTGACCCCAAAGCCCTGATACTGGATCTGATTCTCCAGATAGAAGTGGATGGAGGAAACGGACAGCCGTCCGGACAAGCATACCATTCGCCGAATCTGCCGCCTGAAATCACCGAACATGTACTGACCGACCAGTCGATACAATGGGATAGCGTGAAAGCCGTCGTGATGACCTATCATGACGTCTTTGGCAATATGCTCGGAGTAATGTGGAGTAGACAGTCAACCTTCACTGATCGCGATTGAACCAGATCGAGTTCGAGCCCTCACCGTAGAACGAAACGAATACATCCGGAGTCCCGTTTGCGTCGAGGTCGCCGATCCCGACGCCGGCATTCGGTTCAGAAGCACACATGATCTGCCCCGAATCGACGAAATGCCCGTCCCCGGTATTGAACCAGAGCAGATTGGGACCGTTGAAAGTACTCAGATACGCATCGAGGGTCCGGTCGCCGTTGAAATCGACGAGCGTGATCCCGGCGCCGAGAACCGGCGGCAATCGGATTGCACTCTCTGCGAAATGACCGCGCCCGTCGTTGAAGAAAATCCGGGTTGAATCATCGACGGTGCCTCCCCGCCAGGTGACCAGGGCATCCAGATCGCCGTCACGATCCAGATCGCCGAGCCCGACATCGCCGTACCGGACGTGGGGATCGGGGAACTCCCAGGTGGAGGCGAATCGTCCCCGGCCGTCGCCGCTCAGAACCCGCAGACCGCGATCCCACTGCATGGCGAAGGCATCGGGGGTGTGGTCACCGTCCAGATCTCCCCAGAAGAGGTGGCTGCCTTCGGGCAGGGCGATCTCGCTGGCCCGGAAATGTCCCGTGCCGTCGTTCAGATACACGCGATGGATATACGGCAGGGCGGCGGTGGTGTAGTACCAGATGTGGGCATCCAGGTCGCCGTCGGCGTCAAGGTCAACCAGGGTGACACCGTTGCCGCTGATATCGGCATCGCCCAGATCCTGCTGCGAATCGATGAAGCGCCCCCGGCCGTCGTTGAAATAGATTTTCGTGGGCAGGTTGTTGGAATTGTAGCCCGCGCAGGTCAGGAACAGATCCAGATCGCCGTCGGCATCCAGATCGCCGAGCCCGGCTCCGTGCCCCTGAGTGGTCAGCCGCTGTCCCGAATCAGTGAAGATCCCGGCGCCATTGTTGAACCAGATCTGACTGTCGTGGGGACCCTGATTGGAGAAGACGGCATCGAGATCGCCGTCGCTGTCCAGATCGCCCAGCCCGATCTGATTGGTGGCTGTCGGCGGAAAGGTCTGCTCGCTGCGCACCAGGGTGACCGGGCGCGGATCGGCCGCCGACGTACAGCCGGCCGCCGGGATCAGAGCGGCGAGCAACAGGACCATGAGCGGGGATCGGTTCCTCATGTGCAGACTCCGGATCATATCCGGACGTACGCAGACCGGAGGCCCGTTGTTCGCGGCAACGTCGGATTGATTCCGGCCGGTTCCCGAGATCCCGGATGAGGTGATAGACAAGCCGGGAGATCGCCTGCATCCGTTCGAAGTCGAGTCGTTCGACTGCCACGCTCTGATCCACCGGGTCTGGCGAAGGATCTCTTTCTCACAGTGGAACCATATCAATCGTCTCCCTGTATCAGAACAGGATAGCCGGGACGGAACACACCAGGAGCGATTCCATGAAGAGACTCTCTCTGCCCTCGCTGATGTTCACCCTGATGTTTCTCGTCAGCTGCCGGGGTGAGAACGAGCGGTTGGCGGCATCAACCGGTTTCATCGACGTTGGAAACGGCGCCCGGCTCTACTACGAAGAGATGGGAGAAGGACTGCCCGTCGTCATGATCCATGGCGGCCTGCTGACGCACCGGAACTGGGACGATCAGTTCGAGGTTTTCGCCCGCGAGAACATCCGTGCGGTGCGGTACGATGCCCGGGGGCACGGCCGGTCGGTATCGGTTCCGGGAGACTACAACCATACCGAAGACCTGAAGATCCTGCTCGATGCCCTTCACATTGACAAAGCAGTCCTGATGGGACTCTCGATGGGGGGCTATATCTGTTCTGATTTCGCCGTGACGTATCCCGACCGGGTTCTGGGGCTGGTTCTCGTTTCACCGGGACTGACCGGTTATGACTTCTCACAGGCGGAGGATCTGGCCGCGCATAACCGGGAATACGGTGAAGATTATGCCTCCGGTGATCCGGAACGGATCGCCCGGGCCTTCATGAGGGCCTGGACGGACGGTCCCTGTCGGACACCGGATCAGACACCGCCCGAGGTCAGGGAGAGATCCCGGCTCATGTGCCTGGAGAGTCTGAACAATGGGTACGATATCGAGACCCGGGAGATCCGACCGGCGCCACCGGCCATCGAACGGCTCGCCGACATCACGGTTCCGACCCTGGCTGTACGAGCAACCCTCGACATGCCCGTTATCGCTGAGATAGTCAGGGTGTACGAACAGGATATCCCCGATTTCAGAGAGGTCGTCATAGAAGATGCGGCCCATGCGGTGAATATGGAGAAACCGGCTGTATTCAACGCCGCGGTTCTTGATTTCCTGAGAGGACTCCGCAGGTAGGGCACGCGTTCGTCACTCGCTTCTCAGCATCGTTGCAGGATCGACCCGCAGGGCACGTCGGGCCGGCACCAGGCTCCTTGCTTCTGTTCAGCTTGCACCCCGTCATCGGTAACGGCATGATGACGGGAGCCGTGTCACCTGACATCTATCGGTGCCGAGAGTCTCCCGCCCGCTCCCCGGAGGTGCACTATGCCGAAAGCCGTGTCCAGACTGATTGTCACGGTAGTGGCTCTGTTCATCGCCACCACTTCGATCTCCGCCCAACAACGGTCCGGCATGTCCGAGGAACAGCGGGCTGCCCGCCAGGCGATGGAGAACGAACTGCAGTCGATCGCGATCGTGGAACGCAAAGTATTGATCCCGATGCGCGACGGAGTCCGCATCGCGGTCGACGTCTACCGCCCCAGAGACACCTCCCGGCAGTACCCGGCGATATGGGTCCGGACGCCGTACAACTTCAATTTCTGGGATATCGACAATGGCGTGCCGCGCGATATGTCCGCCGAGCTCAGGAGTGTCCGGCGCGGGTACGTCCATATCAACATGCAGGAACGCGGTCACTTCTTCTCCGAGGGGAACTGGGACATCCTCGGTCCGCCGCTCACCGACGGCTGGGACGCCCTCGAATGGATCACGAGCCAGTCGTGGTCCAACGGCAGGGTCGGTACCACCGGATGTTCCTCGACGGCCGAGTGGCAACCCGCCGTCGCTGCGATGGGTCATCCGGGATTCGCGGCGATGAACGTGCAGGGCTTCGGCGCCGGGGTGGGCCGGGTCGGTCCTTAC
>CAYSYY010000206.1:592-2419 GCA_964435265.1 uncultured Gemmatimonadota bacterium | reverse complement strand
GCGTCGGAAATCGACCTTGACGGCTGCGCCTGGGTGGGGCCCTACTACGAGCAGGGGAACTGGTATCGCGGCGGGGCCGTGCAGATGCTGTTCATCGGCTGGCTCTATTCCGAACAGAACCAGATCCGGCCGATGTTCCCCCCCGACGCCACGCAGGAAGAACTGATCGCGGGCGCGAAACTCTTCGACCTCGCGCCGAGCGGTCACCCGGTGGACTGGTCGCGGGCCTACTGGCACCTGCCGGTGCAGGACATCATGAGGGCCGTGGACGGGCCGCGCGGGATCTTCGCCGATGAGATGCCGGTGGATACCGGTGGGGCGATGATCACGCGCACGCCGAACGATCCGGCCTGGTACCGGGGCGGGCTCTGGCACGACGACATGCCGCTCAACGTCCCCGGGCTCTGGTTCGTTTCGTGGTTCGATGTGTCGGTGGCCCCGAACATCGAGATGTACAACCACTTACGGGCGACCGCTGAGGGTGAGGTCGCCGACCAGCAGTGGCTGGTACTGGCGCCGACGACGCACTGCGGATTTCGCCGCACCGACACCGGTGCCGACGGCGCGAGTGTCGGTCCAGAGGAATATGTCGCCGGCGAGCGCAACCTGGGCGATGTCCGGTTCAACTACCAGGAACTCATGTTCGCCTTCTTCGATCGCTTCCTCAAAGGTGAAGGCGGCGGGCTTCTGGACACCCTGCCGAAAGTGCACTACTTCACCATGGGGAGCAACGAGTGGCAGTCGGCGGACACCTGGCCGCCCGAAGGCGCCGAATCGATGACGTTCTACCTGGCGAGCGGCGGACATGCCAACACGCTGAACGGTGACGGTCGCCTCACCCTGTCGCCCCCCCGTACCGACGCACCTGACGCCTTCACCTACGATCCGATGGATCCGGTCGTCTCATACCGCGGCAGCGCCTGGCCTGTCGGTTCGGTCGATCAGCGCGAGATGGAGCTGCGCCCCGACATCCTGGTCTACACCTCGGAACCATTCCAGGAAGGGATCGAGGTGAGCGGACCGATCGTCCCGACGCTCTACGTTTCCTCCGACGCCCGGGACACCGATTTCACCGTGCGGGTGATCGACATCTGCCCTGACGGCCCGGCCTGGAGCCTCGACGAGTCGATCCAGCGCCTGCGCTATCGCGAGGGGTATGACCGGCCGCCGATGTGGATGCAGGCGGGGGAGGTGTACGAGGTGACCCTGCAGCCGCTGGTCACGAGCAATTACTTCGCGGCCGGGCACCGCCTGCGCATCGAGATCTCGAGCTCGAACTTCCCGCGGTTTGACCGCAACCTGAATACCGGCGGGGATAATCACAGCGAGACGGAAGGGGTCGTGGCCCACAATGTCGTACATCATTCGGCCCGGTATCCGTCGCGGATCACGATCACCGTGATCAAGCGCTGAATTGTCAGGCCGCTTTCTGACAAAGAGAGACGGCTCCGGGCGTGCGGAGCCGTCTTCAAGGTAAAGTGCGGCGCGAACCCACCCCTCGCGCCGCCGTACTCTCCTCCACCGGTGATCATATGCCTGTGCGGAACATCTGTCCAGGTGCTGCTCTGGTCTTGTCCGGTGATCGGAATCTTCAACGGCAGGTGTGATCTCTGTACCGGTATTCATTTGAGGTGAGTTGAAACCTTGGCCGTCGGGGATCCGTATCAACTATACCGATTATCGGTATAGTTGATGCCCCAGGAGCTGAAAGGACACCTTCATGGAAAGCTCCAATCCACGGAATTTCATACCTCTCTCACCCCTTACACTGCTCATCCTGGTGGCCCTGTCGGAACAGGACCAGCACGGCTACGACATCATCAGATC
>CAYSYY010000206.1:0-582 GCA_964435265.1 uncultured Gemmatimonadota bacterium | reverse complement strand
ATGGGGGGACACGGTGAATCCGGGCACCGGCACGTTCTATTCGGCTCTGAAGCGCATGCTCAGTGATGGCCTGGTGCACGAAACCACCGCCCCGACTGGAGTCACCTCGACCGACCGGCGCCGCCGATACTATGCCGTGACCGATCTCGGTCGCCGGGTGCTCCAGGCTGAGACCGAACGACTCGCGTCGATTCTCTCAACCGCCCGATCGCTCGATGTCATCCCGACGGAGGGGTTATGACCGACCGAGGACATAAAACCCGCTTCTCACACTTGCTCCTGCGTTTCCTCATCGCTCTTTGCCCCCGGCAGTTCCGGCGGCAATTCGGGGCCGAACTCATAGACATTCACCGGTTTCGCTCCCGCGAACTCAGATCCGCACCGCGCGCCCGGAGGGTGCGCTTTCTGATGCACGAACTCGTCGATATGGGCTGCACCCTGCTGCGGGAGTGGTGGCGGCAGATCACTGGTACTCATGCCAGGCGGCGAAAGGGATCCTTCATATTCAGCGACATTATTCTGGACGTACGGTTCGGATCGAGGATGCTCGTCCGTAATCCCCTGTTCAGTCTGGCGGCGATT
>CAYSYY010000205.1:1171-6722 GCA_964435265.1 uncultured Gemmatimonadota bacterium | reverse complement strand
GCGACCGCCTGGGCCGAGCCGGGGCACACCCTCGTGAGCTGGCAGTTCCCCATCGCGGCCGTCTCCCCGGCGGTAGCCGAGGCGGCCCGCCTGGGCAGCCTCGCGGTGCGGGAGGAGGCCGACCTGATCGAGGTCTCCGGCCGCGACTTCGCGGCCGTGTTCTCGCGCTCACAGGGCACCCTGACGGGTTTGCGCTGGCGGGGCGCCGAGTTCGTCGCGCAGGGCCCCCGGCCCAACTTCTGGCGGGCGCCGCTCGACAACGACCGCGGCTTCCGGATCGAGGAACGCATGGGGATCTGGAAAGAGGCCGGGCGGAACTGGCAGGTGGGGGAGGCCCGGGTCGAGACGGTGGACGAGCACACCGTCCGGATCAGCTTCACCGGAACCCTGCCCGAGATCGCGTCGACCTTCACCGTCACCTACACCGTCTTCGGCTCGGGGGATGTCGTCGTGGAGGGGGCGTTCGAGCCCGGTCCGGCCGAGCTGCCCAATATCCCCCGGCTGGGACTCGAGCTGCGGCTTCCCCCCGGATTCGAGACCGTCACCTGGTACGGGCGCGGTCCCTTCGAGAACTACTGCGACCGGAAGACGGCGGCCCGGGTGGGGCTCTATTCCGCAGGCGTCGATGAACTCTTCACCGACTATTCCGAACCGCAGGAGAACGGCAACCGCACCGAGGTGCGCTGGGCCGCGCTCTCCGACAGCCGCGGCAACGGTCTGCTCGTCACCGGCTACCCGACCTTCGACGTCAGCGCTCACCACTACACCACCGAAGATCTGGATCGGGCCAAGCACAGTTACGAACTGAGCTGGCAGGAGGAGACCATCCTGAATCTGGACGGCCGGATGATGGGGGTGGGGGGGGACGACTCCTGGGGAGCCCGGCCGCACCCGGGGTTCCAGATCCGGCCCGAGACGCAGAGCTTCCGCTTCCGCCTGCGTCCCTTCAGTCGCCGCGATCCCGGGCCGACCGAGCTGGCCCGGACGGTGCCGCCGGAATAGGACGCATGCCCACCCGCGGCGGGCGCGGGTTACGGTCGGGACTCAGGGAGTGCCGTGAACCTGCTAGAACCTGCGGACTGCCGGTACTACCGGAAGCGGCGGCGCACCTCGAGGATGCGACCCTCGATATCGCCGACGATCCCCGGCAGGCCGTACTCATCGGGGGGGTAGGAGGTTTCGAAGAAGGCGAGCATTCCTTCGAATTCCCCCCGACCGCGACTGGATCCCGAAAAGGCCTGGGTGCCATCGGGGTAGATCCGCCCGGTCCAGCTGCCTTCCCAGTAGCCGCCTTCGACGACCGACTCCATCCGGTAGGTGCCCCACAGCCGACCGACCATGGTGCTGTTCAGGTCGGCGTTTATGGTGACGGTGCTGTGCCCGGTGGCCCGTTCGTCGGTGCACTCATCCCAGGTCACCCGCACCTGTCCCCTGATCTTGAGACCGCCGCGGCGGGTCTCCTCATAGCTCCCGAAATCAGGGACGGCGATGACCGCCTGGACCCCGGTGTAGCGTACCTGGCGGGCATGCGACCACGGTCTCGGGCCCTGCGGCCCGGGGATGAGGAGGGCGCCGGTCATCATGGTGGTGGCCAGCGTTGCGGGTAATCTGGGACGACGCATCAGCTCTGCTCCCTGGGTGGAACCTGCCGGATCGTGAGGGCGCATCAATATGATGTGAACCCCCGATGAAGTAAAGAGCACAGACCCGGTCCGGGGCCCGCTCAGGGCCGGGATCGTTCCCGGCCGGGTAAGGGAGCCCGGATCAGGGCGGCGACGGCGCTGAAGAGCCAGCCGGACACCTGTACAGCCCGCAGCAGGTAGAGGATCCACGCAGGCCGGGCGCTTCGATCGGGGAAGCTCTGGCGGAGCACGTCGGGGCGGGGGAATAGAGTCTCACCCACATACCGAAGCCGTCGCAGGTCGCCGCGGGGAGGGAGCAGGAAGAGGAGCGGGGCCCATGAGGGGAGCGAACCGCGGGTGGAACGCCGGGCCAGAAGATTCCGCCCGCGGGGACCGACCCCGACCCCCTCGAGCCAGCGATCGACGATCTCGGGATGAGCGATCGCCAGCAGCTCGCGGCTGAGAATCAGTATCCGCGCCACCGCTTTCTCCCGTCCCTCCGTCCCGACCCGATCGAAGAAATCCCGCCAGTCGGCCTCCTCCCAGCCGAGGGTGAGCCGCCTGATATCCACCAGCCAGATGAGCTTCCCCACATTGTGCTTGAGGGTGTGCAGGGTGAGAAAGAGGACCCGATCCGGCGGATCGAGCAGCCGGGCCGGATGATCCCCGACGGATATCCGCCGGCAGGCGGCGAAGACCTCCTCCTCTTCCCGTTCCAGCAGGAACCGGCGGGCCCGGATGCGATCGGCTCCGAGGTAATGGGTGTGCAGATCGAAGATCACCGCACCGCGCCGCCGGGTCCGGGGATAGAGCGGATCCCGCTCGTACCCGAGTTCGTCCAGCCGGCCGTTCACCACGGACTCATCCCCGGGCCGGATCCACAGGTCGATGTCCGTCATGTCCCGGGTTCCGGGGTCGTAGTAGGTGTCCTGCAGCAGAGCCATGCCTTTGAGCAGGACGACCGGTACCCCCGATTCCGCGCAGGCTCCGAGTAGCTCCTGCAGCGCCCCGGTGCGCCGCAGGTTGTCCCGGGCGATCCGGCGGTACGATGCCTGAAGGGTGTCGGCGACGGCAGGCAGCCGGTCGAGTGTGCCGGTGAGGATCAGAGCCTGGGCCAGGAGGCCGGTCAATCCTTCCCGTTCGGCCCGGGCGACGAGCCGGACTGGCGCGGACGGTTCGCGGGCCAGGTCAACGAGCAGACCGGCGAACCCCTGCCCGGACCCGGGTTCCCGATCCGCGCCCGCCGTGGCGAGGATGCGAGACTCAAGGTCCATGTCCCGCCAGCGCCGCGACCCGTTCCAGAGCGAAGCTCCGGGTGGGGAAGGCCTCCGGATACCGCCGCCGGATCTCATCGGCGATCTCCCCCAGCGTTCTCGTCCCGTCGATCAGGACGAGGATGTCCCGGTCGATCCGGCCGTCCCGATCGAGGTCCGGAACTGCGGCCTCGGAGCGCCTGGCCAGACGCTCCCGGGTCACCGGGACGGAGTGGAAGCTGGACTGGTCGAACGTGACGGTGAGATCCCCTTCCTCACCGGTCGGCCGGAGTCCCGTGCGCCACCGCCAGATATACGCGGATCCGACCAGACGGGCGGAGAGGGAGCATTCGACGATCGCTCCGGCCTCGAGCGGCAGAGGCTCGGGGAAGGGGAAGAAGGTCTGGCCGTAGACCGTCTCTTCCCCTCCGGGCCGGCATGAGAATCCGACCTCATCGGTCAGATCGGCGTCGAACCAGAGCAGCATCCCGTGAGCGGTCCCCGGCTTCCGGACCGGCCAGCGGATGTTCCCCTCCAGGTGCGGACTCGTGAGAGACCGGTAATCCAGCTCGGCCCACCTCTGCGGGTCCGTCAGGAGATGTTCGGCCCCCAGCACGGCCTTGTACCAGCTGCTGGTGGTGTACGGGATGACCGGATCCATTACCAGATCCCAGGGGCGATCTTGCAGGTCGGCGGCGATCGGCCGGTGTTTCTCCCCAGCCTCGACGAGGGCGGCATACAGGACGTCGCGCCGGGGGATCAGGATCCCCCCCGGAGCCAGCATCCGCTGCCGGGCGTCGACGAGGTCGGTCAGAGCGGTCCCGTAGAGCGGCAGGATGCCCCGCAGATCGAAGACGATAAGATCGGCCCGGTCGGGCAGGGTGACGGCGGTCGACCGCGCCTGCAGAAAGGTGATGTGGTCGGTGTACCCGTTGGCGGCCGCCAGCTCCCGGGCCACCTGGATGGCGCTGGAGGGTTCGATGGCCCAGACCCGCTCCGCTCCGAAGCGGCAGGCCAACAGGGCGAAGATGCCGGTTCCGCAGCCCAGATCCACGACCGTCATGCCCGGCGTGATGGTCCGGCGGAGGGCTTCCAGGTACGCCCCCGTCCGGACACGGTCCGCTACCATCATGCCGTACTGCGCTATCTCGTACATGTCCCGAACCCTGTGGATATCCCCGCCGGCAGGTGCCGCCGCCGGAGCCGGCCCTGTTGTTTTCCGGGAGAAGCTGCTCCGGCTTCTGTTCCCGGACGGTTGACGGTACCATGAAACGGTCCCGGCGGGAATGCGGATCAGTCGCCGGGCCTGCCGCCGATCCCGATCGGCCGGACTCCGGGGGGCGCCGCCGGTCCGCAGGAAGATGAGCAGAGGATGCCGCTTCAGGATGCTGTACGGTTCATCGAGCTCGCCGGGTCCGACCCCTCCCTGCGGTGTGCCCTGGAGGAGGGGGCGGAGCTGCTCGACCTCCCCGCCCTCGTCCGGCTAGGCGCCGGACTGGATCTGCACTTCACCGCCGGGGAGCTCTCGGTCGCCTTTGCCCGCGATACGGCGATGCGGCGGGCCTTTTTCGTCGGTCGCGATCGATCTCAGCCTCCGGAAGATCCACCGCTGCACGACTCCCAGCGGTGATAGAACTCCAGATAGGCCTTGCCGCCGATCGGCCCTTCCGGTGGTTTCGAGATCTTGATATGATTCAGGCGCCGGTGGAACGAACTGAACCATTGCGGTCCCCTCAGGAGCGAGGCGATCATCAGATCGGTCGGCCAGGCCGCCCGGGCGGTCGCGGCGTCAACCCGTCCAGGCCAGGCGAGCAGCCCCTCCCGCCGGCTTTCGTCGCAGAGCCCGAGGCCGATGAGCCGGTCGAGCAGGAACGGCCAGTCGAGCGCTCCGTCCGCCCGCCGGCGGGGGAGACATTCCAGACCGTTCACCGAAACGGCTCCAGGCCCCACATCGAGGGCCAGAACCATGTTGTCCAGGAGTTCCTCCAGCGGGACCAGGAGGGCATGGAGATCCGGCGGCAGAGCCGCCCCACCGCAGGCCTGCAGGAAACGCATCGTCTGGTCCAGCGTCAGGCCCCAGACGTTCACCCGCAGCACCGATCCCTCTCCCGCGGTCCTGGTACCGGCGTGCAGCACGGCGGCCCCGGCGGGCAGGTGTTCCCGGCAGGTCCGCAGCGTGTCCAGCGTCGCCGGCGCAGGCGGGATCCCCCGAAGCATCTCCCAGATCTCCGGCGTGGCGGTGAATAGAGCCTCCTGGATGCCGGATAGCCGGTCCGCGTCGCGGAAGGACCAGAAGACGGCCGGTGCCGGCGGCTCCGCCGGCGGGCCGGCGAGATCGAACTCCAGGCCGATCTGAGCGATCGTGTGGTGCAGCGGTGAGGAGGGCTCGGCCCAGGTTCGGAGCAGCCGCTCGAACCGTTCCCAGAACCCGTGCGCGGCCGGCTGCAGACGGGTTATCGGCGCTCCCGTTACGGCCGGCCCGTCCCCGGGTGAGAACAGCCCCTGATGGAGATCGATCCGTTCCCCGCCCGCGGACAGATCGCATTCGAACCCGCCCCAGTAAACCGGCCCCAGAGATCGGGCCAGGGCATTGAGACGGGCGAAGGCGGGATCGGGTACGAGCCGGGGCGAGAGCGCCGGTCGGATGACCGCGAGAGCATCGGCCAGTGAAGCGGT
>CAYSYY010000205.1:0-1161 GCA_964435265.1 uncultured Gemmatimonadota bacterium | reverse complement strand
CATGGTCGCTTCCCGCGCTCCTCCGGGAGCGATTCCAAATCCCGCAGGATCATCCGGCCCAGGTCCTCCAGGGAGAGCTGTTCGCGGCTGCCTCCCCGGATCGCGCGGAGCGGAACATCGGCCAGGAGCCGGCTCATCAGATCGAGGTCGCGCGCCCGCATCGTGCGGTCCAGCAGGTACCAGGAGTACGCGTTGGCGGTCAGGGTCATCAGGGCGGCGTGCCCGGAGACCGGTTCGATCTTGAGCCGGCTCGCCCCGAACGCCGGGCGCGGGGTATAGACCGCCCGCAGCGGCAGCGGTTCCTCCTGGAAGCGGCCGGCTCCGTCATTCAGCTCCAGGTACCGCTTGTCCCAGGTCGGGTGGGTGGGGGTGATCCGGGGCAGGGCGTCGGTGCGGCCGAAGAGCAGCTTGACCGCAGCGGGCCAGAGACAGAGCCGGGGCAGGCCCGGCTGGAGGTGAATCCGCGGCCGGTCGTCGAGCAGGACCAGGATGTCATCGGTCACGACCTGATGCCCCCAGGTGGCGAAGAGCGCCGCCAGAGTCGATTTGCCGAATCCGGGGGGAGCCAGGAACGCGACCGCTCCGTCCGCAACGGCGACCGCGCTGGCGTGCAGGCAGACCCGGCCGCGCAGTCGCAGGATGAAACCGAGCACCGGACCGAGGAGATAGGTCGCGGCATCCTCCAGGGTCAGGGGATCGGGCCAGGTGACCTCGACCGTGTCGGCCGCCGCCGAGATGACGAACTCGGTACCGTCGGCGTACCGGAACCGGTAGGTGCGATCAGAGGTTGAGTACCGGACCTGGAGCAGGGGCGGTTCGTCGGGGTCGGCGGCCGGGAGTGTCCTAAGCCTGGTCTCATCGTCGGCCGGTGGGCTGGGGGGATGACCCGGGCGCAGGTCGATATCGATATCAACGGGGGAATCGCCGGGGGCGCAACGGCACCCCGGCAACGGAAGGTTCGATCCGAAAACGAGTCCGTACGCCAGGGTGCGGCAGGACATGGACCGATCCTTACCCCGCCGTCCCGGGTCGTTCAGGCGGTTTTCGTTTTGCCGTAGGTTCCGCCGCTGTCCCGGTTCTTCAGCGTACCGATCGATTCGGTCAGTTCGAGAGCATCCCCGTACTCAACCAGATGAGGGGAGTGATATTCCTTCTTCGGTT
>CAYSYY010000204.1:0-6723 GCA_964435265.1 uncultured Gemmatimonadota bacterium | reverse complement strand
AGGAATTTCTGCATCGTGGCGCATATCGACCACGGCAAGTCCACCCTGGCCGACCGCCTGCTGGAGGCTACCGGTACGCTGGAACGCCTGAAGATGGTCGACCAGGTCCTCGACGACATGGACCTGGAACGGGAGCGGGGCATCACCATCAAAATGCACCCGGTGCGGATGGCGTACGAGCGGGCGGGGAAACACTACATCCTGAACCTCATCGACACCCCCGGGCACGTGGATTTCACCTACGAGGTCTCCCGCTCGCTGGCCGCCTGCGAGGGGGCCGTGCTGGTGGTGGACGCCAGCCAGGGGATCGAGGCCCAGACCCTGAGCAACCTCTACCTGGCGATCGAGAACGACCTCGAGATCATCCCCGTGATCAACAAGATCGATCTCTCGAGCGCCCGGCCCGATGAAGTGACCGGTGAGCTCTGCGATCTGCTGGGAGTGTCCCCGGAGGAGATCATCGCGGTGTCGGCGAAGGAAGGCACCAACATCGATCGGGTTCTCGAGGCGGTGGTGAACCGTGTCCCGGCTCCCGCCGGCGATCCCGGAGCGCCCGCGCGGGCGCTGATCTTCGATTCGATCTTCGATCCGTACCGCGGGGCGGTGCCGCATCTGCGGGTCGTGGACGGTGCGCTGCGCCCGGGTCAGCAGATCCGCCTGATGGGTTCGAGAAAGGAGTTCGAGATCGACGAGGTCGGTATCTTCCGCCTGCGCCGGGAGAAGCGAGAGGAGCTGACCGCGGGCGAGGTCGGGTACCTCTGCGCCTCGATCAAAACGATCCGCGATGCCCAGGTCGGGGACACCGTCACCGATGCCCGTTCCCCCGCCTCCGAACCGCTGGTCGGGTACCAGCGGGCGAAATCGATGGTCTTCAGCGGCCTCTACCCGATGGAGAGTGAAGACCACGCCAACCTCAAAGACGCCCTGGAGCGGCTGCAGCTCAACGATGCCGCCCTCTCCTACGAGCCGGAATCCAGTGCCGCCCTCGGTTTCGGATTCCGCTGCGGGTTCCTGGGGCTGCTGCACATGGAGATCGTCCAGGAGCGGCTCAGCCGCGAGCACGGGCTTGGGATCATCGCGACGGTGCCGAGCGTGGAGTACCGGGTGCACACTACCGACGGGGAGATCGAGGAGGTGGACAATCCGGCCCTGCTGCCCGAACCGCAGAGGATCGAGAAGTTAGAAGAACCGTGGGTCGAGGCCCGGATCACCACCCCCCAGGAGTACATCGGCAACCTCATGACCCTCTGCCAGGATCGCCGCGGAGAGTACCGGAGCATGGAGTACCTCGGGGGGACGCGGGTGGTCATCACCATGGACCTGCCGCTGGCCGAGATCGTGTTCGACTTCTACGACAAACTCAAATCGGTCAGCCGCGGCTACGCCAGTCTCGACTATGAGTTCTCCGCCTGGCGCGAGAGCACGATGCAGAGGCTCGATATCATGCTCAACGGCGAGGCGGTCGACACCCTCAGCATGATCGTCCATGCCGACAAGGCTTACGAGTGGGGCCGCAAGCTCACCCGGCGCCTCAAGGAACTCATCCCCCGCCAGCTCTTCACGGTGGCCATCCAGGCCGCGGTGGGCAACCGCATCATCGCGCGGGAAACGGTCAGCGCCCTGCGCAAGAACGTAACGGCCAAGTGTTACGGCGGCGATGTGACCCGCAAGCGCAAGCTCCTCGAACGGCAGAAAGAGGGCAAGAAGCGGATGAAGGCGGTCGGCAAGGTGGAGATCCCCCAGGAAGCCTTCCTGGCCTTCCTCTCGATGAAGGACGAGGAATAGGTGTGCCCCCTCTTCCGGGCGGTGCGCTGAGCCGGGGCGGGTGCGAACCCGGTGCCGCGGCCGACCTCGGGGGAGACCGGGAGGTCTCCGCCCGCCATCTGTACCTGCACCTGCCCTTCTGCGAACGCCGCTGCCCTTACTGTGATTTCGCCGTGGTGGTGGGTTGCGGCGCCGATCCCGCGGATTTCCTGGCGGCCCTCGAACGCGAGGTCGGACTCCTCGGTGAGGCGGGGATCGGGGTCGAACCGGCGCTCACCCTATATCTCGGGGGCGGCACGCCCTCGTGGCTCGGAGCCGGGGAGCTGGAGCGGCTGCTGGCCTGGATCGGGCGCACCTGGGGCCGGGAGTGGCGCGAAGCCACCTGCGAGATGAACCCCGAACACGCCGATCCCGAACGACTGGCCGTGCTGCGCGCCGGCGCGATCGGTCGCCTGAGTCTCGGGGTGCAGAGCTTCACCGCCGTCACCCTGCGGCGGCTGGGGCGGGTCCATACCCCCGGACAGGCCGGCGAAGCGATCGGGCGGGCCGGGGCGGCCGGGTTCGCCGTCGCGCTCGATCTCATCTTCGGCGTGCCGGAGCAGGAGCTGGAGACCTGGCTCGGGGACGTGGCCCGGGCGGCGGCGCTCGAGCCCGATCACATCTCGCTCTACGGCCTGACCTGGGAACCGGGCACTCTGTTCAGCCGCTGGCGGGAAAGCGGAAAGCTCCGGGAAAAGGATGAGGCCTGGCTGGTCGAGGCCTATGGGGAGGCGGTGGAGATCCTGCGGGCGGCCGGGTACGGACGGTATGAGGTCAGCAACTTCGCCCGGCCGGGGGCCGAAGCGGTCCATAACCGGGCCTACTGGACGCACGCGCCGTACCTGGGCCTCGGGCCGTCGGCCCACAGCCTCCTGGGAGGGGTCAGGATCGCCAACGAGCGGGACCTGCGGCGCTGGCAGTCCCTGATCGGGGCGGGTCGGCTCCCCTGGGCGGACATCGAGGTGCTCGACGATCTCGCCCGGACCCGGGAGCGGATCCTCCTCGGTCTGCGTACCGCGGCGGGCCTGAACCTGGAGGACGTGCCGGCAAGCTACCGGGACGCTATCACGGCCCGGACAGAGGATGTGGTGGAAGCGGGCCATGCGCGCCGGAGCGGCTCACGGATCATCCTCACCGACTCAGGCATGCTGCTGGCCGATGAACTCGCCGCCCGGCTCGCGCCCTGAAGCGATCCGGCGCCCGACGGATCAGGACACGCTCATACCCAGCGCGGATACCGGCGGGCGGCGTTCGGGGATCGCTCAGCTGATGATATCGGGGTAGCCGGTGTCTTCGGGTCCGGTGCTCCCAGGATACGGCGGACGCGGCTGGTACGGCCGCACGGCCGGTTCGGGCGCCAGCCCCACCAGCTGCCGGTAGGCGCTCACGATCGCGGCGTACTGCAGCGGTATGGTGATGAGCAGGCCGACTCCGAAGCAGAGGAGACCCGCGAAGTTGAGCACCAGCAGGAGCAGGGCGAAGAGGAAGAAGAGCATGTAGTCGCGCGAGGCCACCCGGCGGCTGGCCTCCATCGCTTCCCAGAAATCGTACCCCTTGTCCACGATGAACAGGAAAGTGAAGGGATAGATCCCCAGGATGATGATCCCGGGAACGATACAGGCGACGAAACCGACCGCTGAAAAGGCGCTCATGAGCAGGAAGGCCAGGGTGATCGGAACGTACTTCGTGTACGCCTGAAAGAGGTCACCGATGTGGGGCGGCCGACCGGTCCGCAGGTGGTTGATGGTCATGAGGAAGAAGCCGGCCTTGAGCGGTCCCACCGCGGCGAGGTAGATGATCGGATGGATCTTCAGGGTGATGACGGTGAAGATCCCCAGGATGAAGGCGGCGATGGCGTAGCCGATGAGCTCATCGCGGATGAGATGCCAGCCGTCGACGATCCAGGTGCCGATGTCGAGATCGGGGCCGCCGCCGGCTCCGCCGTTCCGGCCCGAGCCCGCCGCGGGTCGGGGGCGCTGTTCCGAGCCGGGGAGGTCGTAGTAGAAATCCTCGCGGTCGGGATCGGCGGGCCGGTCACGGTCGTCCCTGGGAGTGGCGTCGTCGCTCATGGCATCCCTGCAATACGTCGTTCTCTCCCGGTATGTTCCCGCAGAGCCTTTTCCGGTGCTCCGTCGGGAACCAGCTGGTAATGTAGGGTATGGTGCCGTACCTGTTCCAGGAGAGTCTTGCCATGCTGCCCGATGAACTGGTCCAACCGAGTGATTCCCGGATCCTCTTCTACATCCTCGACGGTCTCGGCGGCACGACCGATCCGGAACGGGAGATGACCGAACTCGAAGCGGCCAGCACCCCGACTCTCGATGTCCTGGCCGCCCGGGGGGAGACGGGGCTGGCCGTGCCCGTCCTGCCCGGTATCGCTCCGGGGAGCGGCCCCGGTCACTTCGCGCTGTTCGGCTACGATCCGGTCGCCAATAACATCGGCCGCGGCGTGCTCGAGGCCGCGGGCATCGGCTTCGACCTGCAGGACGGCGATATCGCCATCCGGGTCAATTTCGCCACCGTGGACGACGACGGCCGGATCCTCGACCGCCGGGCCGGGCGCATTCCGACCGAGGAGTGCGAGCGCCTGTGCGCCCTCATGGCCGGGGCGATCGAGCTCCCGGGGATCGAGGTCTTCGTCCGGCCGGTCAAGGAGCACCGGGCGGCGGTGATCCTGCGCCCCGCCGGGGGCGAGATCTTCGACGGGATCGCCGACACCGATCCGCAGGCGGTGGGAGTTCCACCGCTCGAGCCGCGGGCCGAACGGTCCGAGGCCGAACCAGTCGCCGAACTGCTGCGGATGCTGCTCGGACAGGTCGCCGGGCCCCTGGCCGGGGCCGGCGATCCGGCCTACTACCCGCTGCTGCGGGGGATCGCCCGCCACCGGGTTTATCCGAGCCTGCAGGAGCGTTTCGGGCTGCGGGCGGTCGCGGTGGCCACCTATCCGATGTACAAGGGCATCAGCCGGCTGCTCGGCATGGACGTGCATGAGGGAGCGAAGAACCTCACCGAGCAGCTCGCGGCGGTGAGCTCCCGCTGGTCGAGCCACGATTTCTTCTTCGTGCACTACAAGGCCACCGACGCCCGCGGTGAAGACGGCGACTTCGACGCCAAGGTCGCGGCCATCGAAGAAGCCGACGCCGCTCTGCCCGGCTTCCTCGACCTCGGTCCCGAGGTGGTGGTGGTGACCGGCGATCACTCCACCCCCGCCCTGGTCAGAGCCCATTCCGGTCATTCGGTCCCGGTTCTGCTGCATTCCCCCGTCGCCCGCTGGAGCGGAGTCGACAGCTTCGACGAGATCTCCTGCGCCCGCGGGGGCACGCTGGGGACTTTCCCCATGGTGCAGCTCATGGGGCTGGCCCTGGGGCACGCCGGCCGCCTGGCCAAGTTCGGCGCCTGAGCATCAGACCCGTCCGAGCCTCCACCGGATAGCTGTCCGCTCCGCCTGACGTTCACTCCACCGGGTCGATCAGAGCGGTCTTTCCTTATCAGGCCCTTTTATTATCTTGTGAGTGATTCGTACAAAGCAGACAAAACGTACAAAGAGAGGTGAAAGATGATCGATCTTCCGGTTTCCGACGCCCGGAAGGCGTTCTCAGAAGTGGTGAGCCGGGTCGAGTACGCCGGCGAACGTGCGGTGCTGCGCCGGCACGGGCGCGAGGTGGCGGCGGTGGTGCCGATCGTCGACCTGGTCCTGCTCGAGACCATGGAACAGCAGTTCGACATCGAGACGCTCCGTTCGGCCCTGCGAGCCGCCCTGGAACAGGGTACCACCACCCTGGCCGGGCTGAGGCGCGAGATGGGCCTGCGGTAATCGGGCCGACCCGGTAAACGCCGTCCGGGGTCGACCGGTATACAGGGCTGTATGGGAAACGGGCAGAGTCGCATAAGCGATGAGAGACTGTTCATCCGGTACTCCCGGGGCGACACCGACGCCTTCGGCGAGCTGATGGACCGCTACGCGGTGCGACTGCTCCGCTACTGCCGGAGTTTCGTGCGCTCCGAGGACGAGGCGGAGGATCTGGTGCAGGAGACCTTCTTCAAAGCGATCCGCTCGGCGGACACCTACCGGGCCTCGGCCAGATTCTCCACCTGGATCTACACCATCGCCCGCAACCTCTGCCTCGACCGGCTCAAGGTCATGAAGACGCGCCGGCGCCTGCGCGAGGGCCGGGAGCAGGGACTGGTGGAGACCACCATGGGGCAGGCGCCGGCGGTACCGGGGGAGGGTATCGAGACCCTCTCGCCGGAGCTGCTTGAGGCGGCTCTGAGCGCACTCTCGCAGCTGGAACAGGAGACCGTCCGGCTGACCTTCTTCGGCGGCTGGAATACGGCGCAGATCGCGGAGCTCCAGGCGTGTTCGCGGGCCACCGTGCGGGTCCGGCGCTTCAGGGCGCTGGAGAAGATGCGGGCGGCTCTGCTCTCGGAAGACAGGGATGGGACCGAATTCGGTGAGGAGTGGATGGATCATGAGAGGAAGTGAACCGGGCACCATGAAGGGACCCGCATGCGAGGACCTCAGACCCTTGCTGGTGGATCATGTGCGGGGGGAATCGGGTCGCCGGCGCGAGGTCATCGAACGTCACCTGACCACCTGCCGGGAGTGCCGGCAGTGGGCGGGATTCATCCGCGCCGTCGAGCAGACGACCCGATCCGGTGAAGCCGGCGGCCGTCTGGGTTTCGAGCGGCGCCTCGAGGGAGTGCGGGCGGCGGCTGAAGAGAAGGCCGACCCGCGGCGCGCCACCCGGCTCTTAGTGGTTCGGATAACAGCCGCCGCGGCCCTCTTCATCGCGCTCTTCGGCGGCCTGCTCCCGCCGGTGCAGGAGGCCGTAATCTGGATCGGGCGGGGGATCGCGACCTACCCGCTGCACGTCTTCGCCGCCGCAGCCGGGCTCCTGCTCCTCTCCAGCCCCCTGCTCT
>CAYSYY010000203.1:0-6729 GCA_964435265.1 uncultured Gemmatimonadota bacterium | reverse complement strand
CCAGCCTGGGATTCGACCGGCCGGCCGGGCATCCCGAGGGATTGACCTGGCGGTCGCTGCGGCAACGAACCCGGCCGGCCGCATGACCGGCGATCCGACACCCACGCGGAGAATCCGCCAACGCACATCCGGACGTACACCTGAGGAGAGCGTACCATGGCACTGACCATAGACGGCACCGGTCTCACCATCGAGAAAGTGGTCGCGGTCGCCCGGCGGGGCGAAGCGGTTGAACTCCATCCCGAGGCCGAGGAGCGCATCCGGGTCTGTCGGGCCATGATCGAGCGCAAGCTCGCGGCCCATGAGATCATATACGGGGTCAACACCGGCATCGGGGAATTCTCCGAGACTCTGCTCGGCGATGAGGAGACCCGGCAGTTCCAGCGCTACCTGATCTACAACCACGCCGCCGGCATCGGTGCGCCTGCACCCCTGGAGTACGTGCGCGCCGCCATGCTGGGACGCATCAACGTGCATGCCAAAGGCTGTTCGGCCATGCGCCTGGAGATCACGCGGCAGCTGGTGGAGATGCTCAACCGCGGGGTGACTCCCTACGCCTGCCAGAAGGGTTCGGTGGGGGCTTGTGGCGACCTGGCCCCGATGTCGCAGATCGCCCTGGTCGTCATGGGCGAAGGGCAGGCCTATTTCGAGGGCGATCTGCTCCCCGCGGGGGAAGCCCTGCGCCGGGCCGGGCTGGAGCCCGTCGAGCTGCAGGCCCGCGACGGTCTGGCCATGATCAACGGCTCCAACCTCCTCAACGGCATGAACGCCCTGCATCTGTACGATATCAACCGCTGGCTGAAGCAGGCCGAGATCGCCGCCGCCATGACGCTCGAAGCCCTGGACGCCAACATGAAGCCGTATGATGTGCGCGTGCACGAAGCGCGCGGCTTTGCCGGAGCGATCCGGTCGGCCCGGGCCCTGCTGAAGTGCATCGAGGGCAGTGAGATCCTCGACGGCGGGAAGAAGAAGGTCCAGGACGCCTACTCGATGCGCAGCACTCCTCAGGTGGTCGGCGCCGCCCACGATGCCGTACGCTGGGCCCGCCAGCAGGTCGAGACCGAGCTCAACGGGGTGGGGGACAATCCGATCTTCCTGACTGCCGAAGACACCGTCCTGACCGGCGCCAATTTCCAGGGCACTCCCGTTTCCCTGCCGATGGAGATGGTCGGCACGGCCGTCACCATGGTCTCGGTGCTCTCCGAGCGCCGCCTCAACCGCCTGCTCAATCCCGCCCTCTCGGTCGGCCTGCCGCCCTTCCTGACCGAGAAGCCGGGGCTTTACAGCGGTCACATGCTCAGCCAGTACACCGCCGGAACGCTGATCGTTGAGCAGCGCCTGCTCTCGGCTCCGGCTGCCTGCGCCTCGATCCCGGCCGCGGCCGACCAGGAGGATTTCGTGAGCATGGGTATGAATACCGCCCTGAAGAACAGGCAGATCCTCGAGAACGCCTGCGGCGTGCTGGGGATCGAGTTCATCGCCGCCACCCAGGCCCTCGATATCCGCGGCCATCGCATGGGACGGGGCGTGCAGGTCGCCCACGACGTGATCAGGAAGCACGTCGCCTACCTCTCCGAAGACCGTCCGCTCCACCCCGATCATACCCGCATGGCCGAAGTGGTCGCCTCGGGCGAGATCCTCGAAGCGGTCGAGGAGGCGGTGGGCTCGCTGGAGGAGGAGTCGTGCCAGGATCGGTAATCGAAGCCGGATAGAGAGCATCAAAAACGTCAGGTATTCGATGTATCTTATTGTATTATCTATTGTTACATAAACCGGGAACAACCCGATATGCTGAATCCGACAGCGCGGTACCGGGCCGGGAGGACCTTCCCGCCCTGGTGCAGAGGCTTCGCGGGGATTCCTGAGATACGGCGATACGGCATCGGACGGGGATCTCGCCCCCAGCCGTCGCCCGCGAGAAATATTTGCCCTACCTCCCGGCGGGCTATGTAGATTTGATGCTCACGGCCTGCCTGCCTGAGTGCCCTGACTGCCTCGAAAGAGACGGGAGACGCCTTACGCGGATGTAAAAGACGATGAAGATCCGGTGGGATGTGCTCACCCTGAGTTCCTTCCTGCTGTTCATGCTCACCAGTTGCGATAGTGCCAACGGTCCCGGCAACGATGCGCCGGTGGCCAACGCCGGTCAGAACCAGACGGTCATGCTCGCCGTCACCGTGGAACTGGACGGGAGTTCCTCGAGCGATCCCGACGGCGACGATTTGACCTTCACCTGGACGATGACGACCCGTCCGACCGGGAGCACGGCCGAGCTCTCGGATGAAACCACGGCCGAACCATCCTTCCTCACCGACACGCCCGGAATCTACGTGATCCAGCTCACGGTCTCGGATGGCGAGAAAGAGGACACCGATGATGTGACCGTCACCGCCCAGCCGATGCGGGAGCTGACCGAGAGCATCACCTCCGCCACCACCCTCACCGCCATCAACCCGGCCGCCGGTGAAGCCGACTATCTGGTCAACATGGTCCTGGACGTCGACGCGGCGCTGACCATCGCTCCCGGCGTGGTGATCGTGTTCGGGGAAGGAGCCGGATTCGACGTCAACGCCGGCGGATCGCTCACCGCGATCGGCACCGTCTCCGATTCGATCTTCTTCCGGGGAGCGGAGGGAACCCCGGGCTTCTGGTACGGCCTCTTCTTCGACTCCAACGCGACGGCCAACCAGCTCGCCTATGTGACGGTCTCTGACGGCGGGTACGGCGACTACGCCGATGTCTACATCAGCGCCAGCGGTCGGGCATCCGTCATCAACTCCACTCTGCGCGGCAGTTCCACCCAGGGTATCTACGTGGAGGGGATCCTGGCGGCCTGCACGGCGAACCTCTTCGTCGACAACACCGGAGTGCCGATTTCGGTCGAGTCCGGACACCTCGGCGCCCTGGACGAGAGCAACGATTTCAGCAACACCGGCGGAGCGGCCTACGTGAGTTGCCGCGGCGGTACGGTTTCGACCGCCCAGATCTGGGAGAAACTGAACGTCCCGGTCCGGTTCAGCGGCAGCACCAGTCTGGAGGCAGGGGTGGAGATCAAGCCCGGCGCGGAGTACCAGTTCACCGCCGCGCGTTACTTCGACGTCGGCGAAGACGCCTACCTCAAGGCTCTAGGTACGACCACCGAACACATCGTCTTCAGAGGCGTGAATGCCACGGCTGGTTTCTGGCAGGGGATCTACATCAACTCCAACGACGTGGTCAACCAGCTGCTCTACACCGACGTCTCCGACGGCGGCTACAACGACTACGCCGACCTCTACCTCACCGGGACCTCCCGGGTGATGATCAGCAACTCTTCTTTCACGAACAGCTCAACCAACGGGGTGTATGCCGAGGAAGGGGCGATCATCTCGACCTGGAGCGGGAACACGGTGTCCGGCAATACGGCCTGCCCGGTCAGTGTGGCGGCTGCTCAGGTCGCTTCGCTCACCGCGGGCTCGATCCTTCAGGGCAACATCATCGACCGGGTCGAGATCCGGGGCGGCGCGGTCACGAGTGCGGGGACCTGGGCCAAGCAGGATGTCCCGTACCGTGTGATCGCCAATGTCTGGATGGAAGCGGCGGTCACCGTGTCGGCCGGAGCGGCCTTCCTGTTCAACGCTCACACCGGTCTCGACGTCACGGCCACGGGATCGCTCTACGCCGTCGGAACAACGGTTGATTCCATCCGGTTCGAGGGGACTTCGAACACCCCCGGATACTGGTACGGGATCACCATCGGATCCAACAATGTGAACAACGTGCTCACCTACGCCGTGATCGCCAACGGCGGCTACTACGACTATGCCAACGTCTACGTCTACGGGACCGCCAGGGTGAACGTGTCCAACTCCCTGCTCCGCGATTCCAGCACGCACGGCATCTACGGGGAGAACGGAGCGCAGGTGACCACGAGCGGCAACACCTATGCCCGCTGCCCGTCGGGGGGGCTCTACATCGAACCTTGACGCCGGACATTTCTGACCCATGATGGATACCCTGAACGGGAACACAACTGTCGGGGGATCCGCATGACGCCGTTCCGTGGCCTCATCGCCGCCGCCCACACACCGCTCACCGCCGATGGTGAGCTGAACCTTTCGGTCGTTCCGGACCTGGCCGGGCTCCTCACCGAAGCGGGGATCGCCGGTGTCTTCGTGGCCGGCACGACGGGAGAGAGCCTGTCTCTCTCGGTCGGTGAGCGCAAAGATCTCCTCGCGGCATGGCTCGAGGCGGCCGCGGGGACGGGACTGCGCGTCATCGCCCAGGTGGGACACACCTGCCGGGCCGAGGCGGCCGAACTGGCCGGACATGCCGCCACGGTCGGGGCCGCGGCCGTGGCGGCCATGGCTCCGGTCTTCTTCCGCCCCGAAAGCGTGGAGGACCTGATCGAGTTCTTCGTCCCCGTAGCCGCGGCCGCCGACGGGTTACCCTTCTACTTCTACGATATCCCCCGGCTCACCGGGGTGGAGCTGCCCACCGACGAGTTCCTGGCCCGGGGCTCAGAGCGTCTCCCGAACCTGGCCGGGGTGAAGTACACCCGCTCCGATCTGGAGACCTTCCGGAGGTGCCTGGCCCTGGAGAACGGCCGGTTCGACATGCTCTTCGGGACCGACGAGATGCTCCTGTCCGGGCTTGTCCTGGGCGCCCGGGGCGCGGTGGGGAGCACTTACAACTACGCCGCCCCCGTCTATGAACGCGTCATCGCGGCCTTCGAGCAGGGGGACCTGGCCTCGGCCCGGACGGCCCAGCAGCAGTCGGTGCGCCTGGTGGAGATCCTGATGCGCTACGGGGTGCTGCGGGCCGGCAAGGCCGTCATGGGACTGCTGGGGATCGACTGCGGGCCGCCGCGCTCCCCGATCAGGCCGCTGACCGGCGAGGAGCTGACCGCCCTCTATGCATCTCTGGCCGCCGACCCCGAAGTCTCCGGGATCTTCAGCCGCCCGCTGCGGCCGCCTACGGGAGAGAAACTGTGACCTCCGATCCGACCCCGCCGCCGCCCGGCGCAGCCAGGCCGTCCGATCCAACCCCGGAACCGACGTCGACTCCGGCTCCGGAGCCGCTTCCGGCACCCGGGGCCGGGCACCTGATGACCGCTTCACGGATCGAGGATCTGATCAACGTCTACCGGGACGGACTGCTCCACGACACCCTCCCGTTCTGGCTGGCGCACGGGGTGGACATTCAGCGGGGCGGATTCATCACCTGCCTCGACCGTGACGGGAGCGTGCTCGACACCGACAAGGGGATGTGGCAACAGGGACGTTTCACCTGGTTGCTGGCCACCCTGCATACCCACGTCGGGACCGATCCGACCTGGGTGCAGCTCGCCGGTCACGGAGTCGATTTCATCCGCCGTTTCGGGATCTGCGAGGATGGCCGGATGTACTTCCAGGTGACCCGGGAGGGCCGGCCGCTGCGACAGCGCCGCTATGTCTACACCGAAGCCTTCGGCGCCATGGCCATGGCGGCCTACGCGGCGGCTTCGTGGGATGACGAGATCGCCCGGCTGGCCCGGATGCTCTTCCGGGTCTATCTCGAAGCCATCGGCACGCCGGGGCGTCTGGAGCCCAAAGTGGATCCGCGGACCCGCCCGATGAAGAGTCTCGGGTTACCCCTGATCGCCCTGGGCGCGGCCCAGACCCTGCGCGAGACGATCGGCGATCCCGATGCCCGCGAGGTCATCGACGCCGTCATCGACGAGATCAGGACCGACTTCGTCAAACCCGATGCCGGGGCGGTGATGGAGACGGTAGGCCTCCGGGGGGAGATAATCGACCACTTCGAAGGCCGCACCCTGAACCCCGGTCACGCCATCGAGGCGGCCTGGTTCATCCTGCATGAAGCCCGCCTGCGCGCCCGCGATCCCGATCTCGTCGCGCTGGGCACCCGGATGCTCGACTGGACGTGGGCGCGGGGGTGGGACGATGAATACGGCGGGATCCTCTCCTGCGTCGACCTCGAGGGCCGGCCGGTGCAGGAGACCTGGCACGACATGAAGTTGTGGTGGCCGCACAACGAGGCCGTCATCGCCACCCTGCTGGCCTGGCATCTGACCGGGGAGCAGAGATGGGCGGAGCGTCACGCCCGGGTGCACGACTGGGCTTACGCCCATTTCCCAGATCCCGAATACGGCGAATGGTTCGGCTACCTGCACCGCGACGGCAGCGTCTCGCTGCCGCTCAAAGGCAGTCTCTGGAAGGGGCCCTTCCACCTGCCGCGGATGCAGCTCTACTGCTGGAAACTGCTCGAGGCGGAGCAGGAGCGCAGGGCGGCGTCCGCCGCGCGGGAGTCCCAGACCGGGCCTCCGTCAGGAGGAACATGATCCGGGAGGAGGATGACCGATGAGCGTATCGGAACCGCAACCGTGGAAACTGAGTACGACGACCTTCGGGGCGGTGCAGAAGGTGGCGTGGGAGGTGGCGGTGCTCCCCCTGGGAGCCGTCGAGCCGCACAACCTGCACCTGCCCTACGGGATGGACCTCTTCGAGGCCGACCTGATCGGAGAGCGGATCTGCGCGGCCGCCTGGGAGCGGCGGGCGCGGGTGCTGCTGCTCCCCACCATCCCGTACGGGACCGAAACGAACCTCCGGCATTTCCCCTTCGCGATGAACCTGAATCCGTCGACGGTGAACGCGGTCATCGCCGATCTGACGGCGGCGCTGGAGCTGAGCGGGATCCGCAAGGTGCTGCTGCTCAACTCCCACGGCGGCAACGATCTCAAACCGCTCC
>CAYSYY010000202.1:0-6742 GCA_964435265.1 uncultured Gemmatimonadota bacterium | reverse complement strand
CTAGGAGCCTGTCGGAGTAAGCCACCGGCTGCGGTCTGCGCTGGCATCCGGCCGACGGCGTTGGCTTTCGCCGAATGTCCTCAACGTAGCACCGTGGCTACGTTTCCGGGCCTCCGGCTCAGCCGCCTGGTCGGCCGGCGCCAGCTCAAACCTCGCTTTCGCCGGTTACTCCGACAGGCTCCTAGACAATTATCATACTATCGGGATGGAAAAGGAGGCAAATACAAGTCTTTGAGGGACCACGAAGGTGACGGGAGGCGTTAATTCAGGGGGAAGAACGCCCGATTCAGAAGCAGCGAACTGGTGGGCGATACTGGATTCGAACCAGTGAACTCCATCCGGGGCCCGTTCTGTTTCGGGATCGAGCCCGCAGCAGATGGCACACCTTACCGAAGCATCTTCGGGATCGTGAAGGCAACATCCGGACAAGGATGTACGGTACCTGACGGCAGATGCATGATAGTGAACGGCCCGGAGGCAGTGAGAGGATATAGGATACGGCCGGCGGTAGAGAAACCTCCGGGCTCAGCTCACCCCCGCCCCTTCCAGGCGGTGATGATACCGGCTTCCCGGATCATCAGTGAGCGCGGATCGGACTCGAGCCACGCTCGGCGCTGCTCCGGTACAGCGCCCGAATGCCACCAGGCGTGGATGTCGCGCACGCTCTCGGCCAGGGGAGTGAAGGTCAGGCCGTTCTCGATGGCGCGGCGATTGCTGATGCGAGCCGAGCCGGTATTGTTCCCCACGGGCATGATCCAGGGGACGACCGCGGTTTCCCCATGCTCGCGAAGAAAGGCGTAATCGTCGATCGGAACCCAGGTGACCGCGGAACTGAAGGCGGCGTGTGCGCCGTACACGAAGGCGTGCATCCCGGTAGCCGAAGCGGGGCCGACGGCGTTGAACATGCCGGCCCGTCCCTGCTCGAGCAGGCGGATCATCCAGCCGGCGACATCGCGGGCATCGAGGTACTGGACCGGATCGCTGCCGCGGCCGGGAACGAGCACTTCCCCACCCCGGCTCAGGCGCACCGGCCAGTAGGTGAAACGGTCGGTGGTGTCCCCCGGCCCCATCATATAGGTCGGGCGCACCACCAGGGTGCGATCCTCACCGAAGGCCCGGCGGGCTTCATCTTCGGAGAGGGTCTTCATGACGCCATATTCGTATTCGGCCCGTTCTTCGGCGGTGATGCCGTCGGGGACCGAGCGTACCAGTACGGTCCCCTCCTCGATAGCGGTTCCCAGGTAAGGGTAATACACCCCGGTCGAGGAGGTATAGAGGTAGTACTCGACGCTCCCGGCCAGGAGCCGGGCCGAGTCCCGGGTCCAGGTCACCCGGTAGCCGGAGTTGTCGATGGCGACATCCCAGCTCCGGCCCTCCAGGGCGCTCAGGTCGTTGCCGCGATCCCCGGTGAGCTGTTCCACCTCGGAGTAGAGATCGAGGTGGACGGTCGGCGTTGAACGGCCCCGGGTGAAGGTGGTCACCGCGTGACCGCGGGCCATGGCCGCAGCGATCTGGTGCGGCCCCAGAAAACCGGTTCCCCCCAGGATGAGGATCCGGAGAGAGCGCCCCGGTCCATCGTCGGCTGTGAGGGGGCCGGTCCCGGATTCGGTAGCCGCCGGTAGAACTCCGGGACCCGCCAGCGCGAGGGCCGCTCCGGCCCGGGTACTCCGATCAAGAAATTCCCGCCTGCTCGTTGCCATTACCCTACACCTCGCCGCGTTCAGACCATCGTCATCAGTTCGTGTGCCCGCAGCAGATGGCTCTCATATTCACCTCTCCCGCAGGGCCTCCAGGGGATTCATGCGAGCCGCTCGCACAGCCGGTGTCAAGGCCGCCGCCAGGGCGGTCGTGGTTATGGTAGCAAACACGACCAGAACAGTAATCGGATCTCCGGCGCCGACATCCACGAGGAGGGCGTCCAGCACTCCTTGAAGGATGAAAATTCCCACTGCTCCCGCCAGCAGTCCCAGGGCAACCACCTTCAATCCACTCCGGACAACCAGGCCGACCAGACCGGCTCGTCGAGCGCCGAGAGCGGTACGGATCGCCATTTCCCGCGTCCGTGCCGATACGGCGAAGGCCAGTACGCCGTAGATCCCCAGCGAGGCAAGACCGAGCGAAATGATGCCGAAGGCAACCAGAATTGTCGTCGTCAGACGGCGTTCCGACATGAGGTCGCGGAGGCGGTCGCTCAACAATCCCTCCTGAACGGCAAGGTCAGGATCGACGGTCCGGGCCCTCTCGCGAGCCTCCGTCATGACCGATCGCACCGATCCCGGCTCCGTTTTCACCACCGCGGTCAGGATCCTGCCCATGGCGGGAATCTGCCGGTACAGCCTGAACATCTCCGGCTGGATCCCGGACTCGAATCCCCAATGCCGCATGTCCCCCACCACGCCGATCACGGTGAGCCAGGGAGCCTCGCCGCCGAAGAAAAAGTTCTCCATACCCTCGGCTTTGATCCTCTGCCCCAACGGATCCCCATCCGGCCAGAAAACCCGAGCCATGGTTTCGTTCACGATCACCACCTGCTCCGATCCTGCCTGGTCGTCGATGCTGAAAAGCCTCCCCCCGAGCAGCGGCGCACCCATGGTTTCGAGGTAGGTGTCGCTGATTACACGGTGCCCGGCTCCCTGGAGGGTGCGGCCGACCTCCGGGAGTTCGATGAAGGTCGTTCCGCCCCCGCCGGTCGGAATCCAGTTGCCCGCGCCGACCGCCCGCACGCCGGGAATGTCCTCCAGCGTTGCCAGCAGGGCGTCCCAGTACGACACGACGAGATTTTGATCATGCAGGTAGCGGGGAGTCTGGAGGTTCACATTGAGGGTGATCACGCCCTCGGTCTCGAATCCAAGATCGCGGTTGACCAGCATTCCCATGCTCCGCAGGAGCAGGCCGCCGCCGGTGAGAAGCAGCACCGTCAGGGCGACTTCGGTCAGGACGAGAGCACCCCCCGGCAGACCTCGACCGCCGCGGATCGTACGGACCCCGGTCAGCACCCGGCCGGGATCGCCCCGCGAGGCTCGCCAGGCGGGTCCGAGGCCGGCGATGAGGCCGGCCAGCAGTGACAGTGCGAAGCCTACGGCGAGGATCCGGGCGTCGAAGGCGACCTCATGGGCTCTCGGGATGACCGCACTCAAACGCCCCGCGACAAATGCGGTACCCCACGCTGCGAGGATGAGGCCCACCGATCCTCCCAGCACGGCCAGGGCCACCTGCTCGGTGACGAGCTGCTGCAGCAGTCGACCCCGGGCTGCCCCCAGCGAGAGGCGTATCGCTATCTCGTCCTGGCGCTCGCGGGCGCCGGCGAACTCCAGCCCCATGAGGTTCGTGCAGGCAATGAGAAGCACCAGCAGCACCGATCCCTGGAGCATCAGCAGATTCCGCGCGGTGTTGCCCACGACCACCCGGCGGAGCGGTTCCACCCCGACACCATAGGAGTAGACCCCCGCGGGATCTGTTTCCCTGATCCCGTCAGCGATCGACGAGAGTTCGGCTGCCGCCTGGTCAATGGTCACACCATCAGCCAGACGCCCGATGCTCCGCCAATGGATGTAGTTGCGGGCCATCCCCGATTCGGGTTGATACTGCATGGGCCGCCACAGATCCACCCGCGACGGGAATTCCAGGCCCTCAGGCACCACTCCGACAACCTGATAATCCACGCCGTTCACTTTGAGAATCTCATCATCGAGATGAGGTGTTCCGCCCAGAGCCCGCTGCCAGAAACGCTCGCTTACCACGACGAGGTGCATCCACTCCTGTGCTTCGGACTCGAGGAAGGCGCGCCCCGGAGTCACCGGTATCTCGAGGGTTTCGAAAAACGAGCCCGCGACGACAGCCACCCGGATGCGGGAAACCTCCGAGCCCCACGACACGTCCATTTCGGCTTCACTGTAGATGGCCGTGGCTTTCAGCGTGCGGCTCTGTGTCTTCCAGTCGTACCAGTTCCCCATCGAGACCGCCTGGAAGGGCGTGCCCCCTTGCGGGACCGACTGCAGCGAAACCAGCTTCTCCGGCTCGGGAAAAGGAAGCGGGCGGAAGAGGACATTGTCGGTGGTGGCGAACATCACCGTGACGATCCCGATGCCCAGAGCGAAGATGGCGGTGGAGACGAGCGTGTGGCCGGGACGGGCCCTGGCGCGCCGGAATGCGACCGTCAGGTCGCGCCGGATGTCGTCGATGCGCTCACTCACACCAAGCTTCAGGTCCCTGACGGCGGACGCCGTGGAGAGGTCCTTTTTTACCGCCGCCAGGTCCCCGAAGCGGGCCAGGGCCTCGGAACGGGCTTGCCGGGAACTCATACCCCGGGCCGTGAACTCTTCCTCTCGCAGGGCGAGATGCGTTTCGATCTCCTCGTCCAGCTCCCGCGCGCGATCCCGCGCGTTCTTGAAAAAGACCCGCATAAGTCTGTGCTTCATCTATCCCTCCCCCCGCACCGGCACACCCCCTCCAGCATTGAGGAGCGTAGTGACCCACTGGGTGTAACGCAGCCAGGTGGTGGCCTCGTCACGAAGGTGGTCGCGTCCGGCAGAGGTCAGACGGTAGTACCTCGCCCGCCGATTGTTCTCCGTCAAACCCCACTCCGCCTCGACCAGGCGCCGACCTTCGAGGCGCCGGAGCGCCTGGTAGATGGCACTGTCTTCAACCGCAATGTGCCCTCCCGATTCGGTCTCCAGCCACACCGACAGGCCATACCCGTGGGCAGCGTCGACGCTCAGGGCTTTGAGGATCAGAAGGTCCAGTGTTCCTTTGAGAAGCGGTAGTACATCGGCCATGATTACCTCGATCCAGGCAAGAAATCAGTGGTACCCTACAGGACATACCCCGTTTGTGCTAAGGGGAATGTACTAGCCCTTCGCCCAGGCGTCAATATTGAATCCGCCTCAGACCTTGCCGCTATGATTCCGTAAATACTTGTACAGATTGTGCTTCAGATCGGCCTCGAACGCCGCCAGCGACTGCCCGTCTACCGCCGGCGCACCCTGAATCCCTTTCACCTTGAGCCAGGCGTCCCACACCTCCCTCTTCGAGATATAGAACAGTCTTTCGATGCTTTCCCAGTGGTCGTCTTCCCGGCCCCCACCTGACGCCTCTCCGACGCCTTTTCCTCATCGCTCACCACGACGGTCTTCAGCCAAGGCAGCATGAGGCGGTTTGGCCCGGTGAGAGTATCACCGATCATTTGAGTTTCGCACTCCGCCACGAACCAATCGACCTTCTCATACTCAAACGCCTTTACACCGATGTTTCGCCGGATGAAATCATATCATTCATAAAGGGGGCTCCGACCGGTACGATTACTCGCCGCGCCTGGTTCTTTTATGAATGGTTGCTGGGGACAACACTCAACATCGAAGATGCGCCGAAGGCTACTGCAGTTGACGCGCTCGATCCCGACAAGTACTTCACGACCAAACCGCGCCTTTCAAGACGACATCGGGTTCGTGATAACCTGCTCGGCACCGGCGGATACTGTCCGGTCATCCGACGCACCAACGCTCTGGAAGCTGCCGTCAGCCAGGAATACGCACATATGGCCGCAGAGATCGTCGGCCGTACAGGGGCTCACCTGGTCGCTCGAGCTGCCCGTCTTATGCTTCTCGCGGATAGCCGCGCCAGCTTTGAGATTGAAGGGGAACGCCCACCGCGCAGCCGCATCGAGCGTTGGGGTCGTGCGATCCTCCAGGCGGGCAAGAACTCACTCTCACTCGATGAACTGAACCGGTTACACAGCATCCTGATCCAGGACACACGTTTCGTTCACGCTGGACAGCGGCCTGACGGTGTCTTTGTCGGTGAACATGATGATTCCGGAATGCCGTTGCCTGAATTCATCGGTGCGCGTCCAGAGGATCTGATCATCCTTATTTCAGGCATGATCGCAGCCAACGACCGGATGATCGAGAGCGAGGTCGATCCCGTTCTGCAGGCGACAGCTACTGCCTTCGGCTTCGTCTATATTCATCCCTACCAGGATGGCAATGGTCGTCTGCACAGGTGCCTGATCCACCATGTTCTTGCCGAACGGGGTTTTACACCTGGAGGTATGGTCTTCCCGGTTTCTTCGGTCATGCTTGACCGAATAGATCAGTATCGCAAGACGCTGCAGGGGCACTCCGGTCCGCTCATGGATTCTATTGAATGGCGGCCAACCCAAACCGGAAATGTCGAGGTCCTGAATGACACGGCGGATCTCTACCGCTACTGCGATTGCACTGACGAGGCAGAGTTCCTTTATGCCTGCGTAGCCCGCACAGTCGAACACGACTTGCCGCACGATATCGACTTTTTACGTCGTCAGGATGAAGCAGCGCGCCGAATCATGAACTATGTCGAGATGCCGGACCGGATTGCACGAAACCTCATCATGTTCATGCGTCAGAATGGGGGGAAGATTCCAAAGAGGCGAAGAAAGAAGGAATTCGCAGCTCTTTCGGACGAGGAAGCAAAGCGTATCGAAGAAATTTATGAAGAGGTCTTCGGCGACAGTGATGTATAAAGGGGAGGAAGAAGAATAACTAACATTCCTACCCGGTGGGCGGGCCCGGCTCAAGTCGTTCAGCAGAGATCTGCCGGCGCCTCACCTCTCCCGGGCCGGCAGTTCCCGCAGGTAGATGTTCCGGAAATAGAGCGGGTGGGAGTGGGACTGCAATTCGATCTGGCCTGCCGGGTAGATCGGCTTGTCCCGCTCCCAGTAGTTCTCCATCACCACGTCGTCGGCCACCAGCACGCCGTTGAGGCG
>CAYSYY010000201.1:0-6748 GCA_964435265.1 uncultured Gemmatimonadota bacterium | reverse complement strand
TTCGAACATGGGTCCGTTGGCCAGGGCGACCAGATCGGGATCGGCGGCCGGGTGCAGGGTGCTCTGGTAGGTCAGGTTGTAGGGGCGCGAACCGCCGTTGTGGGCGTCCATGTGCACGTCGGGCCACCACTGGAGCAGCACCTCTTCGACCAGGGCGCCGATCTCCGGGCACTCCATGACGACGTAGTCCCGGTTCATGTCGTAGCCCCGGGCGTTGGTGCGGGTGGGCCGGGGCTGGTGGTTGGCCCCGTCGGGATTGATGCTGGGCACGATCAGTACGTTGAGGCGTTCCAGGAGCGGCTGCAGCTCGCCGAGGGCGAGTTCCCGGATGAGCTGCAGGCCCCCCTCGCGCCCCGAGAGTTCGCCGCCGTGCACGTTCTCGACCAGCAGGACGGTGGGCTTGCCGGAGAACCAGGCGGTGCCGGGTGTGGCGGTGGGCGGATCGCCGAGGATGACCAGGAAGACGGTGCGCCCCTGCACCGTGGCGGTCAGTTCCCGGATGAGCATCCGGTCGGTGCGGGCCTGCACCGCGAAGAGGAACTCGACCAGCTCCTCATACGAGGTGTGACGTTCCCAGTTCGCCCGCTCCGCGCCCGTCTGCGGCAGCTGCTGCGCTTGTGCCGGAGCGGCGGCCGGTAGCAGCAGAACCAGGCCGAGGGCGAACAGCCGGCGGCGTGTCGCCGCGGATATCGTTTTCCTCATCGTCGTCTTCCTTCCTGCGGGAGGTTCCCCTCACCCCGCGGTGCGGATGAGTTCGACCATGTCCCGCACCGCCTGCTCCATCCCCATCATTATCGACCGGGCGATGATGGAGTGCCCGATGTTGAGTTCCTCGACCTCTGGGATCGCCGCCACCGGCTGGACGTTATGGTAGGTGAGACCGTGCCCCGCGCTCACCCCCAGCCCGAGCTTGGCCGCCGCCTGGGCGGCCCGCTCCAGTTTCTCGAGCTCGATGGCTTCGTCCACCGCGCTCTTCGCTTCGGCGTAGCACCCGGTATGCAGTTCCACGAAGTCGGCGCCGGTGCGGGCGGCTTCCCTGATCTGGGTCATGTCGGGATCGATGAAGAGGCTCACCACGATCCCCGCGCTCTTGAGCGGGGAAACGGTGGCGGTGACGCGCTGCACCGAGGTGCGCACATCGAGACCGCCTTCGGTGGTGACCTCCTCCCTCTTCTCGGGTACCAGCGTGACCATGTCGGGCTTCACCTTGAGCGCGACCTGCACCATCGCGTCCACGGCCGCCATCTCGAGGTTGAGGTGGCTGGTCACGACCCGCCGCAGCAGCTCCAGATCGCGGGGCTGGAGGTGGCGCCGGTCCTCGCGCAGGTGACAGACGATGCCGTCGGCGCCGCCCATATCGGCCAGGAAGGCGGCCTGCACCGGATCGGGCTCGACGGTTTTCCGGGCTTCGCGTACGGTCGCGACGTGATCGATATTCACCCCGAGACGTGTCATGGTCTCCTCCCCGACCGGTCCAGCAGCCGGTCCACGGTGACGAATTCGAATCCTTCCTCCCGGGCGCCGGGGATCCGGCGCCGCAGCACCTCGAGGGTATTGGCCCGGGGGTGGCCGATGACGATGACCCGGCCCCGCCGCCGGGCCTGGTCCAGCACCGTCTCGAACTGCTGTTCGATGACCCTGATCTCGTCCTCGGGATCGAGGAAGACGTCGCGCCCGGCCCAGGGGATACCGGCCCGTTCCGCCTCCCGGGCGGCGACCGAGGCGGCGGTGGTCCGGGAATCGAGGAAGAAGAGCTCCCGGGCGGCCAGCGACTGCATCAGGGCCCGCATGAGACCGTCATCGGTGGTGACCCGCGAACCCATGTGATTGCTCAGGCCCCGGGCTCCGGGGACCGCGGCCTGGGCGGCGGCCACCAGGTCGTCCACGGCTTCGGGCGGGGTGCTCATCATGAGCGCGCCCTCCCCCAACTCCCACTCCCCGCTCTCCTCCGGCTCCATCGGCAGATGGATGAGCACCGGGATGTTCCGGGCCGTGAACCAGCGGGCCTGCCGCGTCGCCCCCGGCGAGTCGGGGATGACGGTGGCCGTCCACGGCACTCCCAGGGCGGCGCAGGCGTCGAGGACCTCCTGCGGAGCACGGCCGAAGTCGTCGATCACCAGCGCCACCCGTCCGGCGTGACGGGAATAGCGGGAGTACCGCTGCAGTACGAACCGGTGGGTCGTGTTCCCCCTCCAGGCCACGTCGAGTTCGACCCGGGCGTCGTTGAGCTCCACCCCTCGCACGACGCCGCCCCCGGCGGCTTCGACCGCCCGGGTCAGGGCGAGGTTGAGGATCTCCTCATGCAGGTCGCCCGGCACCCGGAACTCCATCACCGTCAGCAACGAATCTCCGCCTTCGGAACCCGGTTCGAAGAGGACGATCCAGTTCTCCCGCAGGCCGAGCTCGGCGGCGGCGTCCCGGACGCAGGGCTCCAGGGTTCTCCGCCAGGCGGCCAGCTCGGAGTCCCCGGGCCTCTCCGGGCTCCCCAGACCGCTCCGGCCGCCGAACAGCTGGGCCAGGACGACGACCACCACGCCGATCCCCAGCACTCCGCCGAGCAGGCGCAGCAGCAGGGGCGAGGAGCGCGGCAGCCGGGGCGGGCGCACCGGACCGGTCCGCGGGCCGGCGCGGCGCCCCGCGAGCTCCCGCCGGTCCTCCCGGCTCAGCCGGTGGCGGACTCCCGGCCGTCTCCGGCGTCGGGCCGTCACGACCACGCTCCGTGAAGCAGCACATCGTGTTCGGGGAAGGCTTCGAGGTGCCCGAAGGCGGCCGGGAGGTAGTCGGCGACGTCCCCCGCCATGAGGCTCCACTCCCCCAGATCCAGCGCCGCCAGGTCGCCCGCCAGGGCGTGCAGGTATACCCCCAGACAGGCCGCTTCGAAGGGCCGGAGTCCCTGACCGAGCAGGGCTGCGACCACCCCGGTCAGGACGTCCCCCATCCCCCCCGAGGCCATCCCCGGATTGCCGAGCGGGCAGAGGGCGGCCCGCCGCCCGCCGTCGGCGATGACGGTCGGGGCCCCCTTGAGCACGGCCACCGATCGCCAGGCGCGTGCCAGCTCGACCGCCGCCTCGATCCGGTTGTCCTGGATGGTTCCGGGTCCGGTCCGGAGCAGCCGGGCGGCCTCGCCGGGGTGCGGAGTGATCACGACCGGACCGGCCCACCGCTCCCGCAGCGCGGGCTCCGCGGCCAGCAGGTTCAGACCGTCGGCGTCGAGGACCAGGGGCATCCCGGCGTCATCGGAGGAGATCGCTTCGGCGAAGAACTCCCCGGTGGGGCCGGCCGTCCCCAGCCCCGGCCCCAGGGCCACCACGTCGGCCCAGGTGTAGACCTCATGCAGAGCCTCCAGGTCGCCGGGGACGAAACAGCCGGCGCCGCCGTCGGGGATCGGCGTGACCATGATCTCGTCGCGGCCGGCGTGGGCCGCCCCCAGCAGGCTCCCGGGCACCGCCAACCGCACCAGGCCCGCTCCCGCCCGGTAGGCAGAGGTGGCGGCCAGCCGGCCAGCCCCGACCATGCCGGCCGAACCGGCCACCGCCACCACCCGGCCGAAGTGCCCCTTGTGGGCGTCTAAGGGACGTCCGGGCAGGTGCAGCACGGCCCAGCAATGATCGAGGAGTTCGAGTTCCAGGGACCGGGCGGCGACCGCGGCGGGGCCGATGCCGATGTCCACCACCCGGATCGCGCCGGCGTGGGCCCGTCCGGGATGGAGCAGCAGACCGCGTTTGGGGAAAGCCATGGTGACCGTTTCGGCGGCCAGGACCGCCTCGCCCGGAGCGGCCCCCGTATCGGCGTCCACCCCCGACGGGATATCCACCGCCACCACCGGCCGGCCGGAGAGGTTCATCGCGGCGATGAGCGCGGCTCCGGGTTCGCGTGGGGGTCCGGTCAGGCCCGTACCGTAGAGGGCGTCCACCACCACCCCGCCCGCACTCCACGCCCCGGCCAGCGCCTCGGGATCCACCTCCCCGGGGCCGAGGGGAAAGATCTCGATCGCTCCCGTCAGGCCGGGTCCCTCGACGGTCAGGCGCTGCCAGTTCACCGCGGCGTCGCCGGACAGCACCTCAGGATCGGCCGCCAGCCATACCTGGACGGCGCACCCGCCGGCGGCCAGCAGCCGGGCGGCCACCAGCCCGTCCCCGCCGTTGTTCCCCCGGCCGCAGACGATGACGGCCGGTCCCGTCTCCCCGGCCAGCAGCTGCTCCACCGCCCCCGCCACACCCGCCCCCGCCCGTTCCATGAGATCGAGCGAACCGATCCCCAGCTCGTCGATGGCCCGGCGGTCGGCGGCCTGCATCTCGGTGCGACTCAGCAGCAGCATCGGTTCACTCTCCCGGTTCCTGCATGACGGCCACGGCTCCGGCCAGGCCGCGGGTATGGGTCAGGCTGATGAGGAAGACGGCGCTGCCCGCCCGGACGGCGGCGGAGCCGTGCAGGCGGATCGAGGGCGCTCCGCGCTCGTTCCCGACCACCTCGATGTCCCGGCGCCGCACCCCGTGGGTGAAACCGGTCCCGAGGCATTTCGCCACCGCCTCCTTGGCGGCGTACCGTGCCGCCAGGGCCTGGGCCGGAACGCCCCGCTCGGCCGCCTGCCTCTCCCCGGGGGTGAAGCAGCGATCGAGGAAACGGTCCCCCCAGCGCTCCAGCGCCCGCTCGACGCGGTCCACCTCGAGCAGGTCGATCCCGACCGCGAGGCTACTCATGCGGCCTCCTCCACGATCCCGAGCAGTTCCCTGATGTCATCGATCTCCACGTCGGCACAGCTCTCGCATCCCTCGAAGACGTTGCCGTAGCGGGCGAAGACGGTTCGTATGCCGAGCCGCCCGGCCCCCACCATGTCCCGCTCCGGCCAGTCCCCGACCATGAGGGCTTCGGCCGGGGCGATCCCGAGTTCCTCGAGGGCGCGCAGGAACGGGGCCGGGTCGGGTTTGCGCCGGCCGGTGTCCTCGAAAGTCACCACCGCATCGAAGAGGTGGTGCAGTCCCAGGGCCACGAGCCGGAGCCACGCCTCACGGCGCGGCGCATCAGATACCACGGCCAGCCGCAGGCCCCGCTTGGCGAGCGCGACGAGGGTGGCCAGGGCGTGGGGGTAGAGGACCAGGTGGGCCTCCCGCGCCCGGCGGTAGGCCAGCACCCCGGAAGCGAGGACCTTCCAGTCGATCTTGCCCTGCGTCCGGAGCAGGAAATCGTCGAAGACCTGCTGGTATTCGATGCCCTTCTCGTCGTATACCGCATCGATCCCCGCCACCACGTCATCGACCGTCCGGTCGAGCCCGGCGTCCACCATGGCATCAGCCGCCGCGCGGACCGCCTCATTCTTCAGATGCATGAAGTCTATGAGGGTGTTGTCGAGATCGAAGATGACGGCGCGGATCATGGTGGTGAACCTCCGGACCGGAAGGTAGCCCGTTCCTCCGTCATGCGGCGTGAAAGGTCAGTCACCGCGATGGCTCCAACCCCCCGGGGGGACAGCCCGCACAGCCCCGTCGGTGTCCAGCACGACCGCCGCTTCCCCCGCCTCCACCCGCCCGATGACGGTCAGGGGGACACCCGGCTCCGGTTCTGGTCCGGTCAGGGCCGGGTGATCGGGGGGCAGGGTCAGGAGGAGCTCGAACTCCTCGCCGGAATCCAGCGCGTAGGTGACCGCTCCGCCGGCGCCCGGGGCGCCGGGATCGAGCCAGGCCAGGAACGCGGGGAGCGCCGGATGGATGGGAATATGCGCCGCCGTGAGCCGGATACGCACGCCGGAATCCAGCGCCAGGTGCCAGGCTTCACTGGAGAGGCCGTCGGAGATGTCGATGGCGGCGTGCACTCCACCGCCGGCGGCCAGGTGCCGGGCCGCGGCGACCCGGGCTCTGGGACGCAGGTGCCGGACGACGAGTTCCTCCGCCCAGGTCTCCCGGGGGACCGCCTCGCCCCGGGCCAGCAGCTCCACCCCCGCCCGGCTCCCCCCGAGCCGGCCCGTCACCGCCAGTATATCGCCCGGCCGCGCTCCCGAGCGCCGCCAGACCCCGTCCCGGGCGACCGTGCCGTACACCGTCACCGAGACCGTCAGCGGCCCGGGCGTGTCCACCACATCCCCCCCCACCACCGCCAGGGCCAGCGCTCCGGCCTCTTCGCGCAGGCCGCGGTAGAGCGCGGCGACTTTCTCCTCGGTCACCGCCCGGGGGAGCTGCAGAGCGATCAGGGCCAGGTGCGGAACCCCTCCCATGGCGCAGACATCGCTGGCGGCCGCGGTCAGGGCGCGGGCCCCGACCGCCTCGGGCGGTTCGTCGGGGAAGGCGTGCACCCCCTCCACCATGGTATCCACGGTCAGGATACCCAGCCGGTCGCCCCCCTGGTCCCAGAGGGCGGCGTCGTCACCCAGGTCCACGACCAGGGCATCGGCGACCTCCCCGGGGAGCGTTTCGCCCGCCCGGCGGAGCTCTTCTCTCAGCCGTCCGATGAGCCGGAACTCCGGTCCGAGGGGACCGTCGGGCCCCAGCGAGGCGTACCCGGTCACGGTCGTGTTCTCCTGCGGCGCCAGTCGAAGCGGGTGATCCCGCCGGCGGTGCCGAACCAGACCGCCTCCCCGGCCGGCACCACCGTCCAGACCCGGGCGTCCACCAGGCCGTCGGCCTCAGTATAGAGGTACCATGTGCGGGTGGCCCGGATGAACCGCCAGACCCCTCTGAAGGTGGCCAGCCAGATGCTGGCGTCATCCACGGCCAGAGCGTGTGCGGGGCGCTGGGCGCGTGTCCCGACAATCCCG
>CAYSYY010000200.1:5282-6763 GCA_964435265.1 uncultured Gemmatimonadota bacterium | reverse complement strand
CGCCTGCGCGACCCCGTCGACCCGGTGGCGGACATCTCGATCCAGCACACGACATTCGACGGCGACAACGTCGTCCGCGTCACCGTGTGTCACAACCGCCAGCTCTTGCTCAACGTGCCGCTGATCATCCCGGAGGTGAAGGGATGGTGGACGGACGTCGTGGTCGACACCGACGGGTACCTCTGGTTGTCGAAAGCGTCGGCTCTCTGGGAACGCGACCTTCCGACCTCACTCCGGGTATTGAGCCCGGAGGGAGAGTATCTGGGCGATACGATCTGGCCGGCCGGGCGGGCACGGATCCAGGACGGGATGCTGATGGGTACCGTGGAGGATGCGGAGACGGGCGAGGAGATCCCGACCGTGTTCCGGATCGTGCCGAACGTCGCCGGATTCATGTATCCGTAATCTGGTGGAGATACACGCACAACTCCGTCAGGGATACCGCAATCCCCTCACGGCCGGGCGGATGCGGTAAACGACGGGTATCGGATTCGTGGTGTAATCGCGGATCAAGAGGAGATGACCGCGTGATACGATCCAGGCGTCATCGGGCCAGGTCGTGTCTCCGAGATATTCACCCGTGGGGCTGAAGACCCGGTGGTCGGGTCTCAGGCGCACCCGGCCACTGTAATCTGAAGGGATCCTCGCCCAGATGTAGCCGTACTCGTCGACATCCATGGTGTCCCAGTAATCTTTCGTGTCGGGGATATCGAGCAGTTCACGGGTCCTGCGTGCACTGGCCGCTGCCGACGCATCGGGAGCATTCTCGACGGCGGCGTCCAGTGAGCGGATGAGTTGATCCCGTTCATCCTGCGTCACCGGATCACGGGGCTGGTCGATCATTACAACAAGCGTCAGGTTCCCCCTCAGATCGTACCACCTGATCCAGGGACCACCTGCGGTGATGTAGATCCCCCGGCCGGGCACATACTCTGCCTGGGGATAGCCGATGAAGTGTGCGGCTGTGAAGGCGGACCCCTGCCCCCCACTGACTTGAGTGAAACTTCCCACCTGAACCCGCGGCGTCTCGATGGTGGCGATTGAGTCCCCCGATGCTGAAAGGATGAGGACACCCTGTGCTTCGATCAGCTGGGTTTCGGGAGGAGCGTTCACTTGCCTCCGGTGGATACAGATGAGTTCCCCTGCAGGCCCCACCTCGATCGTTCGAAGAAGACGGGGAAGCAGCGGGGAGGAAAAGGAGTTCACGAAAGTCCCATCGGTTCTGAACAGAGCCGCCCGGCGCAGGCTCCCGTCGTAAACACTGAGAGTATCCCCATACATGGTGAGGTAGTGAGAATTCCGGAACTCACCGGGTCCCGATCCCCGGCGCCCGATACTCTGGCGGAAGGAACCATCAGGCGAAAAAACCAGAATGCGTTGATCGCCTCCGTCGAGGATGAAGACGCTGCCGTCCTGGCCCATTTTCATTCCATAAGGACGGATCAGCAGGCTCTCGGGTACGGATTCATCCTGCTGCAGGC
>CAYSYY010000200.1:1776-5272 GCA_964435265.1 uncultured Gemmatimonadota bacterium | reverse complement strand
CGTATTCGAAGATCTCCCCCTCGTACTTCGGCCCGCCGGTCGTCTCGGCGATGGTGACGCCGTCTTCCTCGTAGGTCCTGAAGGTATGCTGAGCCGTATCAGAACCTTGTGAGCAGGAGATGACACCCAGGATTATCAGGAAAGAGCAGGGGATACGGAAAGAGCGTAGCATGTCGGATGCTCTTGGATACTCTAGGGGAATAGCGGGATTCATACCACGGGGAGTGTATCACGGATCGGTCGGATCAGGAAGTTCTCAGACCGGCCTGGACCATGCACGTGCTCATTCCCCGGGTATTTCCCTATGAATCTGCCGGTTGAACCGACGACACAACCGGTAATAGAGTCACGTCACATACCTCACCCGGCATTTATCGAGGACCGTTGCGTATCGAGAGGTCCGGAGGTGAGGATTTCACATATCTACACGATGATGCGGAATCCGGTGGACCACGACTCGAAGGACACATTCTGAAATCGCTCGTCGATGAAGATGCGATCAGGTCCCGATAAGAGCAGGAGACCGGTTATGAGAACACCTCCTTTCCTCTCCAGATCTAACCGTGTGGTCCTGTCAGCAGCAGCAGTAGCAGCAGCAGCAGCAGCAGCAGCAGCAGTTCTACCATCACTCCTCGTTCTGAGCTGCAACCGGGGTGGGGATGATCGGTCCGGGACGCTCGGGGAACCCCTGTCCGACGTGGTCACTCTTGAGATGAGCTTCGGTGCCGAGAATGTGCCGGAGGATCTCATGCTGGTCTCGCCCACGCCCTGGGGACTCGATGTCACCCCCGAGGGGAATGTCCACGTTCTGGATGAGAACTGGGTGAAGGTGTATGACGCCGAAGGGAACGCAGTCACCCGCTTCGGCGGCGAGGGGGACGGACCTGGGGAGTTCCGCTCGGGCCGGGATCTCTTCGTTAGCCCCACCGGCTACACGACGGTCTTCTGCGGCTACATGGGATACCAGACCCACTACTTCCGCCCCGACCATTCCTTTCTCGATCGGGTGAATTACGCCACCCTGGATCCTCTGGTGCGGTTCCTGGAAGAGAAGGGGCTCAGGATCGATACGGCCGAAGCGCTCTACTGCCTGAATGAGACCGACCGGCTCTATCTCATCGGTGGCCGGGACCGGGACCGGGAGAAACGGGAACACCGGGAGATCTTCCTCATCCACCAGACGGGTGACTCTCTGCACGCGCTGGCGGGATATGCACAGACCGATGAGATCATCGGCGGGGGTATGCGTACCAGCGCCCTCGGTGTGCTTCTCATGGCTCCTCTGGCCGGCAACCGGGCCGTCTACCTGCACACCTTCCATGACTGCCGGTTCGGACCCGAGGAGTTCACCTACACCCTGACGATCATCGACCTGAGTACCGGTGAGAGTTCCCGGAGCACGCACCCTTTCGTTCCGGTAGAACTGGTCGCGCACGGGCGCGAATGGACGGATGAACAGAAACGGGAACGTCCCGACATGTGGAGACGCCTTCAGGACGTGGATGAGCGGACGGCGCTGACGTACGCCGAACGGGTGTATTCAGCCCCGGTCTTACGTATCGAGACCGATGATCACTTCATCTTCGCCTATACTTTGGCCCATAACGACAGCAGTGAAATACAGGTGGATGTCTTCAATGCTGATACCGCACGCCATGTCTGCTCCGCCTGGTTCCCGCCGGACGGATTCATCGTCCGTATCGAGAATGGGTGCCTCTATAAATTCAATGATTACCAGCGCGAGGAGGACTTCGTCCGCGTTGAACGTTACCGCATCGATCCACGGGTGTACGGGAGAAGATGATCTGCACACATGAATCATGCACCGTTCATGGCAGTTTCACCCTGGCCCCGTTTCCAGCGTGATAACCGGAACACCGGCCGGCACTGAGAAAGGTTCTGCGTAATGTCACGGGCATTCATTCTCTCCGTTTTTTCATTTCTCATCTGCTGTACGTCCTGTGCCACGGACACCGGCGGGCACTCATTCCGCGTGCACCGGGAAGACGGGATCCCGGTTGCTGAAACGACCGGTGGTCCGCGCTACGACGGTGAACTCTTCGCCTTCGATCCGATCGTGACCTTGAACCAGGATGAAGCGAATTCGGCCTCGCTGCTTTATTCCATCAGTGAGATGACAATGGATGCCGACGGGAATGTCTATGTGGTGGACAATCGCTCCTACCGGGTGGCCGTGTTCGGTCCCGACGGCGAATACCGGTATTCATTCGGACGCCAGGGGAGCGGCCCGGGGGAATTCCAATATATCGAGATCGTCTGGTTCGATGGTGAGACATTCACCCTGTGGGATGGCACCAACAGACGGATGAATCATTATCGTCGTGACGGCACATTCCTGGACAGCCGAACACCACCGAACCAGGTACGGGTTCTGAAGATGATGTCCCTGGCTGATGGCCGGCTCTTGACCTGGCGAAGGACCACCGACGCACGTGAGGGTTATGCGTGGCATTCGATGGTGATATGTGTGCATACCTCGGATGGCGACACTCTGGCAACAATATTGACGGATGAAATCGTGATCGGAGCGGGTGAAGAGAGATCACCTCTGCCGGGATTGACCGAATATCACGTCACGGGTATCCCCTTCACATCGGAACCGGAGATTCTCTTCGATCCCGATCGCGGTCTGGCGGTCAACACCGGCATGACACCGGAAATCCGCTGGTACGATCTGGACGGGAACCCGAGCGGACTCTACCGCCTGCCGCTGAGAGTGCAGCGGGTCAGCTCAGATATCAAACAGGCCTATGAGGATAATATCCGGCAAAGGATGCGGGAGTTCGCTGAGCGTACCGGTCGTGATCCGGGTCCTGTGTCGGTACCGACCTATCCGGAATACGCCGCTCTGTGGAGAGGAGGCTTCTTTGATGAGGCCGGTTATCTCTGGCTCGATGCTGTGCACCTTCCAGGCAGGGAAGAACAGCCGGCCGGCGATCGCTATTATATCCTCGATCCCGAGGGACGCTTCCTCGGTTACGCCACTCTTCCGGGCACACGTTTGATGGTCCGGCATGGGCGTCTGGTATCACTTGCCCAGGACGTGGATACCGGGGAGAACACCGTCACGGTGTACCGGATCAGACCGCTGGTGGAGAGGCTGAAGTATCCGGGCTCAGGGAAATAATCCCGGATGGAACCCGACATCTCCTGGATACCGCCGAACACATCCAGAGTCCATTCAAGGCCGGCTATCGGCCATAGATGGCCGGATTCACGCGGTACCGTTCGATTGCCGGAGGTCCGTCGAAACCATTTGAGTTGGAGATGGCATACGCGTACCCGTTCCGGACTCCGCTGAACCGCCAGGTACGATCTGTCGGCCGGGGCACGATGGTCGCGCATCTGAAACTGCCGGTTCCGGCATCGAAGACATGGATCAGGATCCCGCCACTGTCATCCCGTGAGGAGGTATGCGCAAAGATGGTCGTTCCATCGGTGAACAGATTATATATCGGGGTCTTGAATGGTCTGT
>CAYSYY010000200.1:0-1766 GCA_964435265.1 uncultured Gemmatimonadota bacterium | reverse complement strand
CAGCTTCATAGAAAGCGCGGTATCGCTGTCTGTTCTCCGGATCGTCAGGATCGAAGACACCGCCTCCGATTGAGGCTATGTTCCCGATCAGTTCTTCTGCGTTGATGGCCACCGGTTCGTATGGATGGGTGATGACTGATTCAGTCTTGTCATCAAGGGAGAAGATCCGGAGGGTATACGTCGCTCCATCGTCGGAGATGGTGCGATCATGGCCTCCATGCGTGTAAACGATCTTGTTCCCGGGCAGGGCCTGGTAGAGAAGGCGACCGAATACACCGGAGGACCATCCCGTTGAAGAACCGGTCCTGATATGCCCCGTTTCACTATACGCCGCTATCAAGTGGTATATGCCCTGGTTCTCGAGCAGAAGGGCTTCCCAGGGCTCTGAGGGGGAGTCTTGCCGCTCCCGGGTGCGTGGTTGGTGCCCGCGGACAGTAAAGACACATGTCTCTTCGGACAAGGTGATGCTAGTTGCCGGGAGAAAACTCAGGTTCAGATCTCGCTCTGCCATGAGATCCGCCCAGGGAGAGGGATAAGAGTACTCCCTGACCCGCATGCAGACGAAATCGGGTGAAAAAACATACCCGATATCCGGTGAACCGTTCGGGATGATTGTTATAAATCCGGATGGTCCGACATATCCGAAAGACTTGCTGGATATTTCTGCACCGGTATCGTCACGCAGTATGCACAGGGGATTCCCCTCCCTATCCAGAACCTCGATCTTGTCTCTGCCGAAAACGATGAGCTCGCCCTGCGGTCCGAGCTGAAGGTCGAAGATCCGCTCGACCGCGAACTCCGCACTCAGGTTCTCGGTATTGAAAGTCCAGTCCAGGGTCATGAAGGGAGTTATGAGTTCTTCCTGTGCCTGGAGCGCCGGGGCGAACCCCAGGATCAATCCGATAGGCACGAGGCGGAAGAGCGATGGGATAGACGAGGTTTTCATGGATTATTCACCTCCTGGATATTACTTCCCGATTACCGGTTCCGGATCATCCGGTACCGTTCGATGGTCGGGTATTCCTCCCAGCCACTGACGTAGGCGTACCCTCCTCGGATGACGCTGAACAGACGGGGGGTTTCGACGACGCCCTGCCACACGCCCCGGGCGTTGAACAGCTCGTAGCGATATCCTTCGGGACGGGGTTGCCAGTACCGCTCGATATAGCGACACACCCAGAGATTCCCTTCATCATCACCCCAGATCCCGGTGAACCACGGGTAGTGGTCGGGGTAAGGCATCCGGAGGAGAGCCGTCTCGCGACTGGCCCGCCGTTCGGCCGGATAATCCGCCAGCTCTGCTTCGATATACCTGTGTCGATCCTGGCTCGTGAAGGGCGCGGGTGCCCGCTCGAACACAATCTGCATCCAGCTGTCGTTCACGACATCGTACCGGGTGAGCCGGAAATCCCGGTTGATCAGCGGGATCACGGTTGCATAGTTGCCCGATACACCATATACAACCCCGACCACTCCTTCTGAAGATATCACGGCCATCTCAGGTTCTATCCCGTGCATCCTGCCCTTGTTCAGCGTTATAAAATTAAATTGCCTGTTGGTTGAATTATTGATCACCCTGGCGGGGATGTATGAAAACATCCTTCCAGGAATGGAATCACTGCGGATGACCGGGGATTCCTCTTGCTGTCTTTCCAGCTCGTCCAGCCGGTTCCTAAGCAGGGTATTTTCCCTGTACAATTCAACGTTGGTCTGCCGCAACGAAATGTATTCCCTGAGCCCACCCAGATTCTCCGAGAAAAATCCCT
>CAYSYY010000199.1:0-6772 GCA_964435265.1 uncultured Gemmatimonadota bacterium | reverse complement strand
GACCGATCACGTAGAAGACGGTTCCCAGCCGTCGGACGTTCCGCTGCCGGTGCTCACGCTCGTTCACGATCCCGATCCCGGTCGCAGGTCGATGGCCTCGCAGGACGGTCCGCTTGAGCCGCCCTTCCACCGCCGGTATCCTTGCATTGAGCCGATACAGGTGTAAATAGAAATGCCGTCGGTATCGTTTTCATGGAGGGCACTGTAAGGATTCCTATGGATGGTGGTGAGGAGGCCGGCGGCGATATGTTCGGGCGCGGTTCGAACCAGTGGACAGGCGGGAGCACCATCGGAGCGATCTCACTCGCGCTGGGGCTCGTCTTCTCGATCTCCCGGGCACCCTGGACGGCCACCGTCCGGGCCCAGATCATCGCCCCCGGCAGCCCGACCGGCCGCCTGCTGCAACCCCGGCCCCTGACCCGGCCCCAGCCCCCGACCCTGGACGACCGGTGGCCGCTCATGTTCACCTGGCGTCGGAACAAGGTGAACTGGTGGGATCTCTCCTGGCGGCGGGCCGATCTGCCCTTCACGACCCTCTACTATTACGCCGAGGCCGAGCCGATCGCCCGGATCGCCGCGGGGCTGATCACGGCGAGCGACAGCCTGCTGCAGGCGGATTTCGACTATGACCTGCAGGAATACACCGAGAACAAGACGATCCCCACGATCATATATACCAGCCACCACACCTTCGAGCAGACCAACACCATCGCCCAGCCGATCTCCGAAGGGCTGCTCGGATTCACCGAGTTCATCAAGGGCCGGGTGGTCTTCCCTTACCAGGGAGGCAACGCGGACTTCCGGCACGTGCTGGAGCACGAGAACACGCACATCCACATGATCCACAAGCTCAAGCACGTCTACAAGGCGGAGGGAGTGTACGATGTCTCCCGCCTGCTGCCGACGATCTGGTTCAGCGAGGGGCTCGCGGAGTATCAGTCGATCGGCCGTGATCCCTACACGGGAGAGCACCGGCTCGACATCGAGACCGAGATGTACGTCCGCGACGCCCTGCTCAACGACAGCTTCCCGACCCTCCGGGAGATGCGCCTCTTCCCCGACTGGCGCAAGGCCTACAAGTTCGGGCACGCCATGGTCCAGTACCTGGGAGCCCGGTACGGCGAGGACCACCTGCACGCCTTCCTCTCCACCTGGCACCACCAGTACCCCAACCGTCACTCCTACGGCCTGTTCCGGCGGCGCCCCGATGACTCGTTCGACCTGCTCAATCCGGGCGTCGACCACATCGAACCCGCCTTCGTGAATCTGGGGGGAACCGATTACCCGGTCGAGGAGACGGCGGGCGGCTGGCGGGCCCGGATCGACGGGACGCTCGTGGATTCGATCGACGGCTGCGCCGTCGCCGACCTGGTGGGAGCGGCCGAGAACATCCGGCTGGGTGACACCTGGTTCCGGATCGTCACCACCCCGGCGGAGCGGCCGGCCGCATACCGGCCCGATACCGGCCTGGTGCTTTCCTGGGAGGGCGAGCAGATCGAGACCGTCATCCGCCGGGCACGCCAGGAGTATGAGAAGGACGCCTACAGGCTGATGGGTTTCGAACCGCTCATGGAATGGTGGTTCTCCACCACCGAGGCTGAACTCTCCGACCGGTGGGTGGCCGATGCCCGGGCCTACTGGGAGCCGTGGCTGGAAGGCCGGATGCGCGTCTCCGACCTGACGACGATCGGGGACTCCGCCCCCGAGCTCTGGCCGACCATATCCGATGACGGACGTCTGGTCCTCTCCAAGACCCTGCACGACCAGCTCTTCTTCACCATCCAGATCATCGATCTGGAGACGGGCCGCCAGCTCCGGCTGGCGCGCGAGAACACGCCGCAGATCGAGAGCCTCCACATTCTGACCGAGGGGGGTGACATCCGGTACCTCGGCGAGGGTATCTACCGCGTCATCTTCACCGCCCAGCTCCGCGACCGTGACGTCGTATACGCCCAGGACATCGAACGCCGGTCCGACGGCGAGCTCAGGCAGGTCGGGCACCGGCAGCTGATCTTCGATCCCGAGGGCTGGGGGATCGTGGCCCTGACGGGAGTGCGCTTCGCCGACTCGACCGGAAAGATCATCTTCTCCGGGCTCGGGCTGGACGGCTATCAGGACCTCTACCTGGTCGATCTCGAAAGCGGTGAGATCGAGCGGCGGCTGACCCGTGACCTGGCGAGCGACCGCATGCCCGTGGTCTCGAACGGCATCGTGATCTTCGCCTCCGATCGGGCAAGCCCGCCGGAGACCTTCTCCTACCATCTCTTCTCACTCGACCTCACCAGCGGCGAGATGGTCCAGCTGACCGACAGCACGGGGAACGAGCTGAATCCGATGTTCGCTCCCGGTTCCTCCGAGTTCTATTTCCAGTCGGATTTCTCGGGGGTGAACAACATCTACCGCTGGCGCGAGGACGGCGATCCCGTCCCGGTGACCGACGCGGCCCTGGGGGTTTTAACCCCGGCCCCGGTCTCGGAGGATCTGCTGGTCGTTTCGGGATTCGACGACCAGGAGTATCGCCTCTACCTGCTCCCCGTTCCGGCCGAGCCGCCCCGCAACGCGAACCGTCCCGATCCCGGCGTACGGGCCGGCAGCCTTCCGCGCACCGGATCCTTTCTGCGGGGGATCGCGACCGTCTGGGAGCGGGACCGGATAACCAGCGCCGACGCTCTGGCGGCCGAAGAGATCCCGAACCGGGATTACCGGCCCTCGTTCAGCATCGACCAGTTCTACGCCTTCAGCGAGTTCGGAGGGTACCGCGGGTACAACGCCAGCCAGCTCGGTACGACCGTGCGCTTCAGCGACATCCTGGGCGACCATCATATCGGCGGGGCCCTCTGGGACGGACCCCGGAGCGGGCTCGGGGACATCTCGTGGGTGGTGAGTTACTGGAACCAGAAGAACCGTCTCAAGATGGGCGCCTCGATCTACCGGAGCGACGGGATCTACTACAACTGGGCCCGTCAGCAGTTCTACCTCAGGGAACGGGCCGGGGTCGCGGCGCAGTTCAATCTGCCCTTCAATCAGTACAGCGATGTCGATCTGTTCGCCGGCCTGGCCACCGAGCGGCGCCGGCGCGGCACCATCCTGGGGAGCGTGGAATACGATCAGTTCGAATTCGGAGTCGGGTATACCCGCGACCTCTCGACCTGGAGCAACCAGGGACCGCATAAGGGGTACGTCTTCAGCGTCTACTACAACCAGATCTTCACCCTCGACGACGGCCTGGATACTTTCAACCGCTACCTGCTCGCCGACCTGCGCGGCTATCTGCCCCTGCACCGCTACGTCGTGGCGGCCGGGCGGGTGGCGACCGGACACAGTACGGGGATCGAGCCGGAGATCTTCTTCCTGGGTGGGGGCTTTTTCCTGCGCGGCTACTGGAATCTCTACGACCTGTACGGCTCCTCCTACCGTCTCTTCAACACCGAACTCCGGCTGCAGTTCCTCGAGATCATGCAGGTCGAACCGATCCGCATGTTCGAACAGCGAGGCTGGCCGCTGCAGCTCGTGTTCTTCGCCGAAGGGGCCGAAGCGCGGTGGGCCGACAAGACGATCGGTCCGCTCGGGTCGGCCGGCGTGAGCCTGCGGCTCACCCTCGCCCTGCCTTTCGTGGTGGAGTATGCCTGGTTCCGGAGGAATGTCTGGGACGGTGGTGGTGAGCGTGACCGCGAGCTGGTCATCACCCTGCTGTTCTGAGGACACCGTCGGGTACGTACGGCACCGGATCGAGAGGGCTGCAGCGTCTACTTCACGGCGAAGAGGTAGAAAAGATACAGGAGGTAGAGCCCCAGCAGCACTCCGCCCTCCCATCGCTTCAGGGTCTTCCCGGTGGCCAGCAGCAGCAGCGCCACGGCGCTGAGAGCCAGCATCATGAGCACATCGGTCGTCATGGCGGCGGGTTCGACCGTGATCGGACGGATGAGCGCCGTCACCCCCAGGATCGCGAAGATATTGAAAACGCTCGACCCGATCAGGTTGCCGAGCACGAGGTCGGCTTCCTTCTTCACGGCCGCCACCAGACAGCTGGCCAGCTCTGGCAGGCTGGTCCCCAGAGCCACCAGGGTCAGCCCGAGGACTCCCTCCGACAGACCGTAGATCCGGGCAAGCGACAGTGCCCCGGCCACCAGCCACCGTGCGCCGACGGTCAGGGCGGTGACTCCCAGCCCGATGGAGAGCAGCGCTGACCCCATCCCCCACCGCGCGACCTTCACCGGCAGGTCGCCGGGCGCCCCCGCCGCCCGCCGGTCGCGGTAGAGCACCACGATGTATCCGCCCAGCAGCAGCAGGAAGCCGAGCCCCTCGCTCCACCCGATCACCCCGTTGAGGAGCAGCAGGTAGAGCAGAACCCCCGCGGCGAGCATGATCGGGATCTCCCGCCGCAGCAGCGACACGTGGGTCGACAGGGGATAGAGGAGCCCGGAGATCCCCAGAATGGCTCCGATATTCAGGAGATTGGAGCCGATCACGTTCCCGAGGACGATCTCCGAGGTGTTCTTCAGGGCCGCCACGATCGAAGCGGCCAGCTCGGGGCTCGAGGTTCCGAAAGCCACCACGGTGAGTCCCACCACCAGGGGGCGCACGCCCAGAACGGTGGCCAGCCGCACCGATCCCCGCACCAGCCACTCCCCCCCCAGCCAGAGGAAGATGATGCCGCCGATCACCTGCAGTGCCGTCATGCTAACTTTCCGCGCCGCGTGGAGGAGGTGGTGATGCTGCAGGATAGCGAGGGGTTATTCGTAACGCAACGCTTCCACCGGATCGAGCCGCGAGGCCCGCCGGGCAGGATAGACGCCGAAGAAGATGCCGATGAAGGCGCTGAAGGCGATCGCCAGACCGGCGACCTGCAGGTTGATGACCGACTGGAAGGGCTCCCCGGAGAGGTTGGAGATGAGCATCGCCAGCCCCTGTCCCAGAACCCACCCGCCCCCCAGGCCGAGCAGGCCGCCCGCGATGGCCAGGACCACCGCCTCGAGCAGGAACTGGACCATGATGTCGGCCCGGCGGGCGCCCACCGCCTTGCGGATACCGATCTCACGGGTGCGTTCGGTGACCGAGACGAGCATGATGTTCATGATCCCGATCCCGCCCACCAGGAGCGAGATACCCGCGATCCCGCCGAAGACGAGTTTCATGATCAGGATGACCTGGTTGAGTTCCGCCATGGCCTGATCGGCGGTCTCGATCTCGAAGTCCTGCCCGTAGCGATGGTAGCGCCGCAGCAGCCGCCGCAGATCCGCAACCACCACGCCGGTGTCGACTCCGAGTTCGGCCCGGATCATTAGGACCTCGATCCGGTCCCGGCCGGTGATCCGCTTCTGCAGGGTGGTGATCGGCATCACGGCCATGTCGTCGTAATCTTCGTCCATGACGCGCTTCGACTTCATCACGCCGATCACGTCGAAGCGCTCGCCCCGGAACTTGACTTCCTGGCCGATCGGATCCTCCTCGCCGAAGAGATCGACGGCCAGGTCGGGACCCAGGATCATGACCGGGCGCCAGCGCTCGAGATCGGTGCGGTTGATCCAGCGGCCGCGATCGACCTCCCACGCCATCGCCTCGGCGAAGCCGAGGGTGGCGCCGTTGACCTGAGCGTCCACCGAGATCTTCCCGCGACGGAACTGCCCGCCGGCGCGCTCGTGCGGGGTGACGCTGCGCACGCCGGGGACTTCGTCCAGGATCCGGTCGATGTCCTCCATCTCCATATGATCGTCGTGGATCCGGCGGATCCAGCGGCCTTCCTCATCGCGGTAGTAGCGGCGGGGATTGGTCAGCATGACGAGGCTGGAGCCGCCCAGCTGATCGAGCTGTTCGGTGACCGACGCTCGCAGTCCCTCGGCCAGGGCCACGATGCCGGTGACCGAGGCTACTCCGATCAGCAGGCCCAGCAGGGTGAGGAAGGAACGCATCTTGTTGGCCTGGAGCTGCCCCAGACCCACCCGTACCGGTTCGAGGACGTTCATCGGGCGATCCGCTCCACGGGTGACGGAGATCCGACGGGAGGCATCAGGTGATCCGGTTGCGCATGATGCGCCCCGATGGTCCTTCGGCCGGGGTGCGTCCCGACCGCCGCTCCCACTCCGCCTGGGCGTCGGGGTGGACCTCTTCGCCTTCCTCCAGACCGCCGAGGATCTCTATACGGGTGTTGCTCTCCAATCCCGTCTCGACCTCCCGCTCCTCCCAGGTCTCTCCGTTCTTCACGTACACGACGCGGCCCTCGACCTCGTTGGTCTGGTTGCCGCCCTCATCGATCCGGTAGACGCTGGCCACCCCTTCGACCGGCAGGTAGAGCACCCCGGTCCGGCGGCCGATGATGATATCCACATCGGCGCTCATCCCGTGCCGCAACTGGGGGTAGACACCCAGCACCTCGACTTCGGCTTCGAAGCTCACCACCGCGGAGCCCGATCCGATGGCGCCGGTCGGGGCGACGTGGCGCAGCCGCCCCGGGAAAGTCTGCCCGGGAAGGGCGTCGACCGTGATCTCGGCCTCCAGCCCCGAACGCATATCGCTGATGTCGATCTCGGAGATCTGGATATTGACCAGCAGGTGATGGGGATCGCCGACTTTGAAGAGGATGGTGCCCTGGTTCGAACTCACGGCCGAGGCGACGAGTTCCCCCTCCTCGACCGGACGCTCGGTCACGATCCCCTGGATGGGGGAATAGATCTCGTAATCCTCGAGCAGGAAGGAATCGGCTGTGGCCTGGACGGCCCGGGCCTGGGCCCGCACTTCCCGCTCCAGGATCTGCAGTTCGAGGCGCTGCTGGGCC
>CAYSYY010000198.1:928-6833 GCA_964435265.1 uncultured Gemmatimonadota bacterium | reverse complement strand
CACTTTCAGCCGGGTGGGGGGCGGTGGGATGCCGGATGACCAGAGGGACCCCGAACGTGCCCAGCGCACGCTGGAGCAGCTGCAGCAGCTGCGCGCCTCCCTGCCGGCGGAACTGCAGCAGGAGATCGACACCCTGCTCGCCGGCGGGCAGGTCGACATGATGAACATCTCGACGGCGCTGCGGGACAGTCTGCGCTCCTCGATGCGCCGGTCCATGGGCGGTCAGCCCGGAACCCGGCCGCCCGGCGGCACGTTCATGCGTCGTGCTCCGGTCGACACCGCCCGGATCACCCGGGTCCGGACACTGTTCGAGAACCGCCTCGAGAGCCTCCCGGACGAGCTGAGGACCGAGCTCGAACGGTTCATCAACCGGGGGGGCGAGGGTTTCACCAGGCTCTCCCCCGCCCTGCGTGACAGCTTCCGGTCCTGGGGGATCTTCGGTACGTGCAGTGAACCCCCGGCGGGGGGGACGGGACCGGTCCAGGTCCCGACCACCAGACCAGCAGGAGGGCAGTGATGAAGATCGGGGAGAAAGTGAAGAAGATCGCCGGGACCGAGGGCGAGCCGAACGGACGGCGCCGGATCATCCTCATCGGCGCGACCCTGGTCGTGGTGGTGATCGTCGTCGCTCTCTCGACCGGGGTTCTGGGGGCTGCGGGTCCTTCCGGGGACGTCATTTCGATCGTCGCCCAGAGACGCCCGCTGGCGGCCTTGGTGGTGGAGCGCGGTACCCTGCGGGCGGCCAGCACGGTGGCCTACAACGCTCCCCGCATGCGGCGCGGCGGCAGCCAGCTGATCCTGGAACTGGCGCCCGAGGGCGAGGTTGTCGAACCGGGCGACCTGGTGGTGCGCTTCGATGCGGCGGCGCTGGAGGAGCAGATCCGCCGGATGGAGAACGACCTCGAGGAAGAGGAAATGAACCTGCGCAAGACGATCGCCCAGCAGGAGAGCCAGATGGCCAGCCTGCAGGCCGAGTACGAGATGGCTCAGCACGATCACGAACAGGCCGACCTGCGCATCCGTTCCCTGACCTTCGAGTCGGCCATCCGCCGGCAGCAGGAAGATTACAATTTCAAGAAGAGCGAACTGAGACTGCAGCGCGCCTGGGAGGCCATCGATACCCGGCAGCGCATCAACGAGGCAGCTCTGGCACAGCAGAGGATGGGGGTGGAGCGCTCCCGGGATGAACTGGAAGCGGCACGGGCCGAACTGGCACTTACCACCCTCTACGCCGAGCAGCCGGGACTGGTGATCTACGAGAAGACCTTCGGTTCCGACGGTGAGGCCAAGATCAAAGTCGGAGATTCCCCGTTCAGCGGTCAGGCGGTGGTTTCGATCCCCGATCTCACGACCATGATGGTGCAGATCGGGATCTCGGAACTCGATATCAACAAGGTATCGATAGGGCAGCGGGCGCTGATGCACGTGGACGCCTACCCCGACACCGTGTACAGCGCCCGGGTGACCGAAGTCAGCCCGCTGGCCCACCGGCAGGGGCGCTCCCAGATGAAGGTCTTCGACTGCCGGATCGAGATCAACGGCACCGACCTGAAGCTGCGCCCCGGCATGACCGCAACGGTGAGCATCATCACCGCGTACACACCCGATGCCCTGGTGGTCCCGCTCGAAGCCGTCTTCCGCAAAGAAGACAAGACCATCGTCTTCACCCTCGACGGCGGAGTTGAGGAACGGGAGGTCACCCTCGGGGCCAACGACGGGAGCTTCGTGGCGATCACGGCGGGGCTCGAGGCCGGAGTCAGGGTCGCCCTGCGCGATCCTTATATCAAACTCGAGCAGATCGAGAGCGCCGGCGCCGATGCCCTGCTCCAGACCCGATCCGTCAGTTCCTCCAGAGGCATGAGCCCGATGTTCATCGGTTTGCGGGGGGGGGGCTTGGGCGGTTTGGGTGGTGGGGGTGGTCGGGGCGGTGAAATGTCGGTCCGCATCTTCAGATAGCAGGAGCAAGTCCGTGGCCAAGAAGCAGAGGACAGTGATCGTGGTGGTGGCGGCCGTGGCGGTCGTCGCAGTGGTGGTGCTGAGCGGTTCCTTCAAGGACCGCTGGGGTGATCTGGAGTACTACACCGTCACCGAGGGCGAGTTCATCCTCGACGTGGTGGTACGCGGCGAACTCAAGGCCGAGCGGTCGCGTTCGGTCACCGTCCCCCCGGTACGGGGCCGGACCCAGCTGGTCTGGCTCGCCGATGAGGGGGTGCGGATCGAGGCCGGCGAAGTGGTCGCCCGGATCGACATGGCCGACCTGGAGAACCAGCGGGATCAGCGCCAGCAGCAGCTCGAGAACGAACAGGCCAGCCTGGATAACTTCCTGGCCAGCAAGCCGAACCAGATCCGTTCGGCCGAGTCGAGCCTGCTCACCACCCAGTACGACCTGGAACTGGCCAAGATCCAGCTTGACCTCTCCGAGTTCGAGTCGGTGCAGCAGCAGGAACAACGCCGGATCAGCTATGAGAACGCCCTGCTGCGAGTCGACGACGCCGAACGCAGTCTGGCATCTACCCGGAACAAACTCGAAGTCGACGAGATGCGCCGCCGCACCCGGATCAGGCAGGCCCAGCAGCGGCTCGACGAGGTCCTGGACCAGATGGAGCAGGCCATTCTGAAGGCGCCGATCAGAGGTATCGTGGTCTACAGCGAAACCCGCGGCTCGGCCAGCGAGGGCCAGCGCAAGGTCCGGGTGGGCGACCAGGTCAACCGGGGCCAGACGGTGGTGACCATCCCCGACCTGAGCGAGATCCTCGCCGATACACGGGTGACGGAAGGCGACATCAGGAAGATCGCCGTCGACCAGCCGGTGACTGTGCATCTCGACGCCATCCCGAATGAATCCTTTGCCGCCCACGTGGAGGAGATCGCCACCCTGGCCAGCTACGACGACTACAACAAAGAAAGTTTCTTCAGCGTCCGGGTCCGCCTCGACTCCCTTTCCACCGGCATGCGGCCGGGGATGACGGCGAGCCTGCGGATAATTACCGACAAGGTGGAGGACGCCATCTACATTCCCAACAGCGCCGTCTTCGACGCCGACGGCCGCACCGTCGTCTTCCCGCGCCGCAGTATGCCCGAACCGCGGGAAGTGCACCTTGGTGACCGCAACCTCGACTACGTGATCGTCCTGGAAGGGCTGGAACCGGGAGAGGAGATCAGCCTGATGGATCCGCGCGAGCAGAAGGAGGCCGAAGTCGTCGCTCCCGTTCCGGGGGGCGGCGCCGGACCGGCCACGAAGAACCGCAGCGGCTCGTCCCCGGGCGGCTCCCGCGGCCGCTGATGATCCCCATCCTGTGATGAAGGGTAGAGACACGTGAACATCGCTGAGAACATCTCGATCAGCGCCGGCGGTCTGCAGAGCCACAAGATGCGTAGTTTCCTGACCATGCTCGGCATCATCTTCGGCGTGGCGGCGGTGATCGCCATGCTTTCGATCGGCGAAGGGGCCAAGCGGCAGGCGCTGGAGCAGATCAAGCTCATGGGTATCGACAATATCATCGTGCGCGACACCGGGGTCATCGGCAGCGATGCTGATGCCGAAGCCCAGCGGAGCAATTTCTCCCGGGGCATGACCCTGCAGGACGTCGCGGCGGTGGCCGAAGTGCTCAACACGGCCATGGCCGTGGCCCCGCAGAAGGAGTACACCCTCGACGTCACCTACGGCGATATGACTGTTCCGGCCACGATCATCGCCACCACTCCCGACTACACGCGCATCTTCAACTTCAGGGCCACTTCCGGAGCCTTCATCACCGACCTGGACATGCGCGAGCGGGCCCAGGTCTGCGTCCTGGGCGCCAAGATCAAACAGGACCTCTTCTATTATGTCGACGCCGTGGGCCGGAAGATCAGGCTGGGTGAAGAGTGGTTCACGGTCGTCGGGGTCATGGAGGACCGGGCCGTTTCGGCCGGCACCAGCGCCGAAGTAGTGAACCGCGATGTGAACATGGATATCTACGTTCCGCTCTCCAGCGCCCACTCCCGCTTCACCCTGGCGACCATGGCGAGCCCGGTGGACCAGATCACCCTCCGGGTCGAGAACGCCGATCGCATCGCCGAGAGTGCGGTAGTCCTGAACCGCCTGCTCCTGCGTCGCCACAACGGGGTGCAGGACTTCCGCATCATCATCCCCGAGGAGCTGCTGAAGCAGTCTCAGGAAACCCAGCGCATCTGGGGGATCGTCATGGGCGCGATCGCCGGCATCAGCCTGCTGGTGGGCGGGATCGGGATCATGAACATCATGCTGGCCACCGTGCTCGAGCGGACCAAGGAGATCGGCATCCGCCGGGCGGTCGGAGCCACCCGCCGCGACATCACCCTGCAGTTCCTGGTGGAAGCGATCTTCCTCTCGTTCCTGGGCGGTATCGTCGGGATCGTGGTCGGCTTCTCGCTCACCAAGGTCATCAGCATGTATGCCGGCTGGGCCACGGTCATGTCAGGCTATGCCGTAGCCCTTTCCTTCTGCGTCTCGGCGGGGGTGGGGATCGTGTTTGGATTCTATCCGGCGCTGAAGGCGGCGCGGCTGGATCCTATCGAGTCGCTCCGCTACGAATAACCGGCGTGGTTCTTTCGCGCCATCCCGGCGTTGCGCATCGTCGCTGTTTGTGCGACGTACAGTAAGTACGTCTCCGCACAGCTCCTCGCGCGCCTTGATCTGACACGAAAGCCCTCACGCCGGAACGTATCTCCTTCTCCGCGCCGCTCCTCGTCCGCCTCGAGCTCCCGAAAAATCTCCGGCTCCGGGAACCGGCGTGGTTCTCATCCGCCATCCCGGCGTTGCGCATCGTCGCGCTGACAATCGTCGGCTACAGGCGTCGGAGTGGACGATGCTCGCGGCCCGCAGATCGGTAGGATTCGGTTCGGGATTCAGAGGCAGGACGGGGAGCCGGACGGTGAGGGACTCAGGCGGGGACCGGGAGCCGGTATGCGGCTCACCGGGGAGCCCGGGTCCCTCAGCCCTTCTTGCCGGAGGAGACTTCGTGCTTCTTGAGCCACTCGACCACCGCGTCGAAGTCGTAGCGGACGGTCCGGCCCACCTTGATGTAGGGAAGTCCCTTCTCTTTCCTCCAGTTGTTCAGCGTCGACTTCGATATGCCGAACGCCTTGCAGATCTGGTCGGTGTTCATGATGTCCGACATCCCGACATCTCCTCGACCGCCCGTGCAACAGAGGTGCAACGCGGCGTGTATGTGAAAAGTACGCGACGCTGAGAGAGCGGCACGATCGAATAGGTACAATAGAGCACACCTATGTTTCTTGTAAAGTACCAGAATACTTTTTCCTGCTGCAAGGTTGTTCCTGAAGAAAACTCCCAACAGCACCGACCAGGACGAACGTCTTACCCGTACAGATCTCTCATGATGGTGCCGGAGTCGTCTCTACAGGACATGTACTTCTGCTGAGCCAATCCGGCACGATCCGGGCCGGTTCGGCAAGTCACCAGACAAAATTGACAATTCGCCTGCCATTCAGGCACAGATTTGTTGTCCACAAAAAGGAACGGGTGCCCGAGCCGACTCAGCGAGATCCGACTAACGTATTGAAAGACAATGAAATAACTATGTTCCGCCGCAGCCTGCGGCCCTTGGCACGTTTGTTGATGTGGATATGCGGTGGACAAACAAACGACACGATGTTCGCACAAACGACACGATGTCCGCACAGAAGATGCTCGAAGAAAACGGAAGCAGCCAAGGGTGCGGATACGGAAGGTGTGGTCGGAAGAACCACCGGGGAGGTGACGTGAGATGACGCTGGTTCGCTGGCAACCGAGAAACGATCTGTTCTGGAACCTGCAGCGTGAGGTCAACCGTCTTTTTGACGACATGTCGAGCGACCGGGTGAGCCGGACGCCGGAGCGCGACTGGGTTCCGAGCGTCGATGTGGAGGAAACCGAGAGTGA
>CAYSYY010000198.1:0-918 GCA_964435265.1 uncultured Gemmatimonadota bacterium | reverse complement strand
GATGTCCCCGGCGTCGACAAGAAGGACGTCAAGATCACCCTGGAGACCGATATCCTGACCATCAGGGGTGAACGGAAGATGGAGCGGTCCGAGACCGAGGGCACCTACCACTGCACCGAGAGGTGCTACGGTACCTTCCACCGCTCCTTCTCGCTCCCCCGTACGGTCGACTCCTCGAAGATCAGGGCGAACCACAAGGATGGCGTGCTGACCATCACCCTGCCCAAGGCCGAGGAAGCGAAGGAGCGGGAGATCGAGATCCAGGTGAAGTAAGGCCTGGACCAGTGCCCTGTCACGTGACATGACACTAGCCGGGTGGAGAAAGATACACGGGTGGGGAGGTGTGGACAGTCCCCGCGTGAGGGGTGAGCCTCTCGCGCGGGGACGCGTGTGTCGAAATCGTAGTTGTGGACGGGTAACCGAATCGAGGCGCTGAGATGGGCAAGAAGATCATCGGGATAGATCTGGGGACAACCAACTCCGTGGTGGCGGTCATGGAAGGCGGCGAGCCGGTCGTGATCACCAACGCCGAGGGCGGGCGGACCACCCCCAGTGTGGTCGCTTTCACCCGGGGCGGCGAACGTCTGGTCGGACAACCGGCCAAGCGCCAGGCCATCACCAACCCGACCAATACCGTTTTCAGCATCAAGCGTTTCATGGGTCGGGCGTTCGAGGAGGTGGAGGTCGAGCGGGAGGAGGTGCCCTTCGAGACCGTGCGCGGCACTGCGGGTGACGTGCGGGTCACGGCCGGAGGCGGGGAATACAGCCCCCCCGAGATCTCGGCCATGATCCTTCAGAAGATGAAGCGGACGGCCGAGGACTACCTGGGTGAAGAGGTCACCGAGGCGGTCATAACGGTTCCGGCTTATTTCAACGACAGCCAGCGCCAGGCCACCAAGGACGCCGGCGAGATCGCCG